>CADBMK010000045.1 GCA_902795785.1 uncultured Bacteroidia bacterium
CTGAGCTTGTCAATCTCATCGAGCACGATTACAGGGTTGGACGTCTTGGCCCTGTCTATTCCGTTAAGGATACGGCCAGGCAGAGCGCCTACGTACGTCTTTCTGTGTCCGCGGATCTCAGCCTCGTCATGCATGCCGCCGAGGGCGATACGGACGTACTTCCTTCCAAGGGCCCTGGCTATCGACTTGCCGAGGGATGTCTTTCCCACTCCCGGAGGGCCGTAGAGACAGAGGATAGGAGACTTCATGTTGCCCTTGAGTTTAAGCACCGCAAGGTACTCGATGATTCTTTCCTTAACCTTCTCAAGGCCGAAGTGATCCTCGTCCAGAACCTTCTGGGCGTGCTTCAGGTCAAGGTTATCCTCGGAGAATTCTCCCCAAGGAAGTTCAAGCATGAACTGAAGATAATTGTACTGTATGCTGTAATCCGGAGAACTCGGGTTGTATTTCTCGAGTTTTGCCAGTTCTTTCTTGAAAATCTCTGCAACCTCCTCAGGCCACTTCTTCTTCTCAGCCTCCTTGCGGAACTTCTCGAACTCTTCCATGTCGTCCATGCCGAGTTCTTCCTGGATGGTCTTGAGCTGGTTGTTGAGGTAGTACTCCCTCTGCTGCTGGTCTATGTCAGTCTTGACCTTCTGGTTGATTTCCTGCTTGATCTTCAGGAGCTGAAGCTGGGTATCAAGAACCTTCAGGAGTTCGAACGCCCTTTCACTGATATCCGAGTACTGCAGAAGGACCACCTTGTCCATAAAGGTCTCAACCTCAACGGTAGTGGCGATGAAATTCACGAGGAACGGGAAGTTGTCAATGCTCTTGAGGGCGCTGACAGCCTCCTTCGGCGCAAATGACGAAGACTTCATAATCTGTGACGCCTTGTCCTTGAGGGAGTCTGACATGGCGCGCACGGTGCTGTCAGAGGCAGCCTCGAAGTGATCCTCGATATATGTCACGTTTGCAGTGATATACGGCTCGTATGACAGGACGCTTCCAAGCATTATCCTCTTGACGCCCTGAAGGATAGCCGTCATGGTTCCGTCCGGCATCTCCAGAGTTCGTATCACCTTGGCGGCCGTTCCGTAATGGAAGAGGTCCACCTCCTTCGGATCCTCGACTGACACGTCATTCTGAGGTACGGCACCGATAAGGGTGTTGTACTTGACGGCATCCTCGATAAGTTTGATTGACTTCTCCCTGCCGATTGTCACAGGGAAGATCGTACCCGGAAACAGCACAGCGTTTCTCAACGCCAGAATCGGCAGACTCTCAGCGAGTTGAGACTGCTCGACCATGGCAGAACCGTCAGGCTGGAGAACCGGGATTATATTCACTTCCGCACCACCGGGAAGCATGATCATATTATTGTTTTTCTCCATAAGATATCATTATTCGTTCAAATGTATGACAAATTGTCAGTACACCCCGCCAATAAGCAGGTTATATCATATATGGTCAACCTTTGTGCCAAAGATTTTATAGGCAGAAAATATTTGATTATTAAAAAAATAGGTCTAAATTTGCCATCCAATTGTGGGGAAAGGGCTTGAAATTTTCCCGCAATCAAAAGAGAGACAAATAGTTAGTTAGATTAAAATACAAAGTTATGACAAAAGCAGATATAGTAAACGCTATCAACAGCAAGACTGGTATTGAGAAAGGCGTAGCTCAGCAGGTTATTGAAGGATATATGGAAGTAATCAAGGAATCTCTCGCAAACGGCGAGCCTGTATACCTCCGTCACTTCGGTAGCTTCATCATCAAGCACAGGGCACAGAAGGCAGCAAGAAACATCACAAAGAAGACTACCCTCACAATCCCTGCACACGACATTCCTGCATTCAAGCCTGCAAAGGAGTTCGTAGCTGCTGTCAAGGAAAAGTAATAATTAATATATAACTTAAATTCATAGTATTATGCCAAACGGAAAGAAGCATAAGAGGCATAAGATGGCAACGCACAAGCGTAAAAAGCGTTTGCGCAAGAACAGACATAAGAAGAAGTAATTCTTCCGCGTCTGCCATTTTAGCTGATGCTAAAAGGAAGAGGTTTGCCGGAAGCCCGGAGAGCCTCTTTTTATGTTTTGTTAATGTACAAGCCAATGGAGTCTACGGAGAAATCTGTCAAAGACATGGTCGTCAACGTGACGGCCAAGGAAGTCCAGATCGCCCTGATGGAGAATCACCGTCTGAGCGAACTGAACAAAGAGTCCAGCCAGGGCCACAGCTATTCGGTAGGTGACGTCTTCCTCGGAAGGGTCAAGAAAATCCTGCCAGCCCTGAACGCTGCCTTCGTGGATATCGGAGACGAGAAAGAAGCTTTCGTCCACTATCTGGACCTCGGCCTTTACTTCAACTCATTCGACGAGTTCGTAAAGAAGAGCAATCCTAACAGCGACCTTAAGCAGCTTTACTCAAACATCAAGATCGGACCGGCGCTCGAGAAAGAGGGAAGGATCGAAAAAGTCCTCCAGAAGGACCAGATGATCATCTGCCAGATCGTGAAGGAGCCGATTTCCACCAAAGGTTCAAGACTGACTGCGGAAATATCATTAGCAGGACGCAACATTGTACTGCTGCCTTTTGCAGAAAAGGTCAGCGTATCCCAGAAAATCTCCTCAAAGGAGGAGAAAAAGAGACTGGAGACTCTTGTCAAGAGCATCCTCCCGAAGAATTACGGTGCAATCATCCGCACGGCGGCAGAAGGCAAGAACGCAGCTGTCCTCGTAGGCGAAGTCAAGGCGCTGATAGAGAAATGGGAAGGCTCCTGGAACAAGATTGCAAAGTCCAAGGGCGTACAGAGCCTGTTCATCGAGTACAGTAAAACTACGACCATCCTGAGGGACCTTCTCAACGACTCGTTCACCAACATCTACATTGCCGACGAGAAGATCTATGAAGAAACAAAGAAGTACATCTCGACTATTTCTCCGGACCAGGAGAAGATTGTGAAGCTGTACGACGGCAAAGAACCGATCTTCGATCATTTCGAGGTCAACCGCCAGATCAAGAGTTCCTTCGGAAAAGTCGTTCCGCTCAAGCAGGGTGCCTACCTGGTCATTGAAACCACGGAAGCATTGAATGTAATCGACGTGAACAGCGGTATCAGGGCGAAGACAGCCGACCAGGAGGAGAACACCTACGAGGTCAACAAGTTCGCCGCGGAAGAAATCGCCCGCCAGCTCAGACTCCGTGACATGGGAGGCATCGTAATCGTGGACTTCATCGATATGGAGACCAACGAGCACAAGGCAGGCCTCCACAAATACATGCAGGAGCTGATGGAGAACGACAGAGCCAAGCACAACGTACTTCCTCTGACGAAATTCGGACTTATGCAGATTACCAGGCAGAGGATCAGGCCGGTCACTCAGATTGAGACCGCAGAGACCTGTCCAGTCTGCCACGGTACTGGAAAAATACTGCCTAGCGCCGTCATTGACGAGCAGATTGAGATGAAGATCAGTTTCTTCGCTCAGGACAAAGGCATTAAGTCTCTTACGCTGAAAACCAGCCCTATTCTGGGAGCCTATCTGTCACGCGGCTTGTTCTCAAGCTACGTCACAAAGTGGAAGAAAAAGTACAAATGCAAGATTAACCTCGTTGAGGATACATCTTACACGGTTCTGCAGAATGATTTGTTTGATGATAAGGGGAACAAGCTCGAGAGCTAGTTCCTCTTATTCGTTATAAGACGTACTACAAGGCTGAGAAGCATCAGCAGGGAGAACACCACCGACATCCTGCCGATGATATCGCCGTAGAGCACGAAGTGGGTCTTCCTGTCGCTGAGGTTGATACGTCCCCTGAGGACTGCCGGCTGCCACCAGGATGTCTTGTCGATGACATTTCCCCTCTGGTCGATGATTGCCGAGATTCCGGTATTGGCACACCTTATCACATCGCGCCTTGTCTCGATGGCGCGAAGACAGGCATACCTCAGATGCTGCCTGTAACCCGGAGTATTGCCCCACCAGGCGTCGTTGGTTATGATGGCCAGGGCCTGCGCCCCGTCCTTCACATAGCCGCGGCACCATTCCCCATAGACACTCTCGTAGCATATGACAGGAGCAATCCTTACTCCCGGCTCAATCCAGAGATTCTTGGCATAACCCTGCGGAAGGTCGCGGGCCATCACTCCCCCAAGCATATTGTCAAGTGGACAGAAAACCTTTGGATAAGGAGTGAGCTCCGTTCCCACCACCAGCTTGCTCTTGTGGTAGAATTCAAGGTTCAGGGTCGTATCCACCTTGATGGCCGAATTGTGGCTCTCATACCACATTCCGCTGCCCAACCTCCTTGCGGTAATTGAAGGCGCGGTATTCCCGACATACGGATAGAGGCCGCGGTCCAGCCTTGGGGACCCCGCATCGTTCACGGACCAGAACTCGTGGGTGGACGCCCCCGTTATGATAGTGGCGCCGGGATATCCGCGAAGGAAGTCCCTCATATCCCTCAGCGTCTGGGAATCCCAGGGCACGTTGAGCCACACGTCGGAGGTGAAGGTTTCAGGGACGAGTATAAGAAGAGGCTTTTTTACCTCTGAAGAATCCAGGGCCCCGGAAAGTTGGGACAGAAGGATGGATGTCTGCTGATCCTGTGAAAGGGACTCGAATTTCTGATATGGATCGAAATTAGGCTGGGCGGCAACCACTTCCAGAGGATTCTCCTCATCCTCCTGGTAGTGATAGTACAGATGACCTGAAACAAGGATAGGGCAAAGTACAGTCATGGCCACACCGCACAGCAGAAGACATCTTGCCTTGGGACTTCTTGTGAAGAAGGTCCCGTCAGCCACCATCATCATAAGTCCGAAGACGGCAAGGTTGACAGCCCAGACCCAGAGGCTTCCGCCCAGGACGCCGGTGAACTCATACCACTGGACCAGGGAAACGTTTCCCGCGAAGGCGTTGCCAAGGACGAGCCACGGCCAGGATATCTCAGCCACGGTCAGGTAATACTTCTCCCAGGCAATCCAGAGAAATGCAAGCAAGGCGTAGGGCGCTGGTCCTTTCAGGACTTTCCTGCCCAGACGGAACAGGCCGAAGACCAGTGACATCTGGAGCGAGTTTGCCACAATCGCAAAGATGCCGCCGCCCACGGTGGCGTTGCACACCCAGAACGTGGTGAAGGCGTTCCAGAGCACGAAGGTCAGGAAATGCCAGAAAAAGAAATGTTTCTTCCCCGTCTGGAAGGCGATGTTTTCCATGCAGAGCAGTGGAATGAAGCCAAAAAGAATCAGCCAGCCCGTATGCGGGACAAGGTACGGAACCGACAACAGCACAGCTGAAGAAAGTGCCAGGACAGGGAATAATTTTCTGTAATTTGCCATATCGCAAAGGTATGAATAAAATTAGTATCTTTGTATTCTATGTTCCTGTCAATATTAAAGGCATATCTTATTGGAATCTGCGCGTCAGCCCCTCTGGGACCGGCGGCAATCCTGGTTATCCAGAGATCTCTCAGTTATGGCCACAAGACGGGATTCGTAACCGGTCTCGGCGCCACGACGGTTGACACAATATGCGCAACTGTATCCATATTCTTCCTCGCACTCGCAGAAGAGTTCATCCAGGCCCATCAGAACAGCATCATGGTGGTAGGCGGAATCATCGTTTCCATCGTGGGATTCTGCATGGCTTTCAGCGATCCGTTCAGGAAGATGAAGGAAAGCGACTCGCAGGCCCGTGCTTCCGTAAAGGACTACGTTCAGGCCGTTTTGACAGCGGCGTCCAATCCCGGAGCCATATTCATCATGATGGCGCTCTTCGCGTTCTTCAACGTGGGTCCGCTTGAGCATGACATGACAGTTGCCCCGGTAATCCTTGCGGTCAGCGCCGGCTCGATGTCCTACTGGTTCTTCCTTTCCGGAGGATTCAGCCATATCCGCCACCACCTCAACCTCAATACCCTTCTCTGGGTCAACAGAATAGCAGGAATTATCATCATACTGATCGGCATTGCCGTTTTCGGTGAAGGAATTTTCAAACTATGGACGTAAAGGCTTTCTTCAATCACTGGTTCGTCAAGAACATTCTCTATGCAGCCGCAGCAATTCTGGGCGTAATGATTCTGGCCACATTTCTGTTGGGCGTCATCACCCAGCACGGCAAGGTCGTAGAAGTCCCGGACTTTACAAATATGACAGTTGACCAGGCACGCCAGGCAGCCTCAGAGGCAGGCGTAAAGGTAATCGTCTATGATTCAGTCTTCGTCAGGAAGATGGGACGCGGATGCGTTTTCAGCCAGAACCCGAAGGCAGGAAGCGACGTGAAGAAAGGACGCAAGATCGCCCTCACGATCAACGCCGTGAACGCCAAGAAAATCTCAATGCCTAACCTCGTGGGCTTCTCGCTCCGTCAGGCAAGGGCTGAACTCAGCGCCAAGGGCCTCTACCTCGGAAAGATCATCTACACCGAGGATATGGCCACGGACAACGTTCTCCGCCAGCTTTATCGTCACACCGACATCAAGCACGGAAAGAAGATTGACAGCGGCTCCACCATTGACCTGGTTGTAGGCCTCAGCTACGACGACCACATGACCTACGTCCCTGACGTCAGCGGAATGCGATACCTCAGGGCCGTGGACGCCATCCACGACAACTCCCTCAACATAGGGCACGTCAAATTCGACAAAAACATCAGGACATATACGGATTCACTCGACGCAACTGTATACAAGCAGGTGCCGGAGGCATCATCGACAGTGCCTATCATCAAGGGTGAAAACGTTACCTTATATCTCAAACTCGACAAGGAATAATGATTGAGGACGACGAGCTCATCGACAACGGACCGGTAGAAGACCCGGAGGACAGCGACGACGGAATGTTCGAGCACTTCAGGCTCGAATGCGACAAAGGACAGGCCCCGATGCGTATCGACAAGTATATGGCGACGCATTTGGAGGACACGTCCCGTCACCGCGTACAGTGCGCCATCAAACAGGGCTACGTCCTGCTGAACGACAAGGTGGCCAAGGCCAACATGATTGTCCGTCCGGACGATGTAATCCGCTTCGTGATGCCTTACCGCCGCCGCGGCATGGAGATCCTGCCCCAGGACATTCCACTTAACATCGTCTATGAGGACGATGACGTTCTCCTTGTCAACAAGCCGGCCGGAATGGTGGTTCATCCGGGCCACGGGCATTTCGAGGGCACGCTCATCAACGCCCTCGCCTATCATCTCTGCATTTCCCAGGGTCCTGACGCAGAGGACGAGCGGATGGGCATCCTTGTCCACAGGATTGACAAGGACACGTCCGGCCTTCTTCTGGTGGCCAAGAACGACGAAGCTCAGCTGAACCTCGCAAAACAATTCTACGACCACTCCATTTCAAGGAAATATGTAGCCGTTGTCTGGGGAAACATCAAGGAAGATGAAGGCACGGTGGATACATATATCGGACGCGACCCTAACGACCGCCTGAGGTACAGGGTATATGACGACCCTGAGAAAGGCAAGCATGCCGTCACCCATTACAAGGTGCTGGAGCGTTTCGGGTTTGTCACGGTGATCGAGTGCAGGCTCGAGACCGGGCGTACCCACCAGATCAGAGTCCATATGAATTCAATTGGGCATCCCCTTTTCAACGACGCCCGTTACGACGGAGCGGAGATCAGGAAGGGTACCATATATGCCAAATACCGTCAGTTCATCATGAACTGCTTTGAGATTTGCCCGCGCCAGGCCCTTCACGCCAAGACGCTTGGTTTCGTGCATCCAGGCACTGGCAAATGGATAGACTTCGACTCCCCTCTTCCGGAGGATATGACGGCATTGATAGAAAAATGGAGAAAATATAGTGCCCTATGAAAAAAATCTTTCTTGTTGCTGCGCTGGT
The DNA here is from genome assembly GCA_902795785.1 of uncultured Bacteroidia bacterium. Lineage (GTDB taxonomy): Bacteria > Bacteroidota > Bacteroidia > Bacteroidales > UBA932 > Cryptobacteroides. The sequence goes on from CADBMK010000045.1 coordinate 7,842, forward strand.
TTTCTGCGCCGCTAACGCCAACGCAAAATTATCTCTCAGGTCAGTATTCAGCGACGGAATGGTACTTCAGCAAAATACCGGAGCCGCAATCTGGGGCGAAGCTGACGCAAATGCTGAAATCAGCATCAAAACCTCCTGGGCGGCACGTCCATGGAAGATACGCGCCGACGAAAACGGAATCTGGAAAGCATCCATACCTACCTGCGGGGCAAGTTATGTTCCCCAGACGATAACAGTCAGAAGCAACAAGGAAGAAATATCAATAAAAGACGTCCTCATCGGAGAAGTATGGTTCGCCAGCGGGCAGAGCAATATGGAGATGCCTGTCAGCGGCTTCTTCAACTGTCCGGTCGAGAACGCCGTTGAAGTCATATCCAACGCTCCCGGCAAGGACAACGTGAGAATGTTCACCGTGAAGAAGACCCAGTCATACGAGCCACTCGATGACGTGGTGGCAGGAGAATGGAAGGGTGCGGAGCCGGCGAATATCGCCGGAATGAGCGCCACGGCCTTCTTCTTTGCAAGAAAGCTTAACCAGGTCCTGGACGTTCCTGTCGGGATCATCCTCAGCGCATACGGAGGAGCCAGAGTGGAGAGCTGGACTCCGAAGGATATCCTCGAAACCTACCCTGACGAGAAACTCAGCAAGGAAGAAGTGGAGAAAACCCAGGAATGGATCCGTCCTTATCTGGCTTACAACGCCATGCTCAACCCTCTCCGCGGATATACTATCAAAGGATTTATCTGGTATCAGGGCTGCTCAAACGTAGGAAAGCACGGACAGTTCGTCGAAAGGATGTCCAACATGGTGAACAGATGGAGAGAGGAATGGAATGACAAAAACGCAACCCTGCCTTTCTATCAAGTGGAAATCGCTCCTTGCGAGACCTACGGAGGGAACAGGACGGTAAGTCCGGGAGCCCTTCTGCGCCAGGCTCAGCACGACGCCGCCCATAAGATTCCGAACAGCGCGATAGTCGTAACCAACGACCTCGTGGATCAGTACGAATACTGGAACATACACCCCAGCAAGAAACAGCCGGTCGGAGAAAGACTCGCCTACCTCGCTCTCAACAGGGATTACGGTCAGAGCGGAATACCTTGCTACAGTCCGGAGGCAATAAGCGTGCAGAGACTCTCCGATGACGGAGAAATAGGAATCGAGCTCAGCGGATGCGAGTGGAACGGACTGAACCGCACCAAGGAAATCGAAAGTCTCGAAGTACGCGGTGAAGACGGAATCTGGCACGAAGTAAAAGAAGCCGAATACAGCTGGGACAAGAAAGTCCTCGTAGTAAAGTCGGACAAAGTCAGCAAGCCAGTAGAAGTAAGATACGGCTGGGGCGACTTCCGTCCAGGAAATCTCAAAGCCTGGACAGGCCTGCCTGTATCACCTTTCGATTTTAAGATAGACTAGAAAGCCAACACTTCCAGGCACATTCGTCCGTTGTGATACGGACACTTCCAGAAACCGGCCCGGTCATCGGAAGTATTTGCCGTGCCGTCAGCCTTGCGGCTCCAATACCATTCTCCGTCAGGACAGACGATTTCATTCTGGATGAACTTAACTTCAGCCATAGCCCTAAGGAGCCACTCGTCGGCTCCGGTGTATTTATACTGCCAGAGACAGCCCACAACAGTCTCGGCCTGCACCCACCAGTGGCGGTCACGGTCAGCCGCATCTGTGCCGATTTCTTTCTCGTAGATCATTCCACCGTCAAGAGTCCAGCCTTCAAGGGAAGCCTCGGCCACCCTGTTGCAGATACTGATCACTTGTTCCCGGAGACAATTGTCTCCAAGGACTTCGGCAGCTTCTGCAAGAAGCCAGGAACACTCGATGTCGTGGCCGAATGAGATAATGTGGGTAGTATTCTTCCAATCCTCGTCAAAGAAGAGTGCAAGATGGCCGTCAGGCATTATGATCTTGTCAAGGAAGATATTTATCATGTTAGCAAGCTGATGTCTCAGTCCCTCGTCCTTCCACACCCTGTAGAGGCTGGTATAGGCCTCGAGCAGATGAAGATGAGTGTTCATCGTCTTGGCATCGTTCTGGTCCTTTTCGCTTAGGCGCATATCTTCGATAGGCTTCCAATCTCTGGTCAGGGCCTCGAGATATCCGTTCCTCCGTGCATCAAAACTATGCTCCTCAATCGAACGGTAAAGTTCTATTGCGCATTCAAGGGCCTTCCCGTCACCGGTGGCGCGATTGAGTTCACTCAGTCCGTAAATTGTAAAAGCTATGGAGTATATCTGTTTCTTTGTATCGAGAGGCCTGCCTTCCGAATCAAGACTCCAGAAAGTTCCGCCATACTCCTTGTCCACAAACTTCTCCATTATCTCGTCACGAGCCCTCAGAGCCATGTCAAGATACTCCTGCTTGCCGCAAACGCGGTAGGCTGAAGCAAAAGTCCAGAGAATGCGGGCATTGAGAACGCCTCCCTTCTCCGCACCCGGGACAAGATTTCCCTTACCGTCAATACGGCCATAGAACCCACCCTGAGGATCCTTCATACGATTCATCCAGAAAGGAAGGATGTTGTTTTCAAGCTCCTCTCCAGCCTGCTTCTTTAACTTCTGAACACCAAAACTCATAATACCTTTATTTATGGGCGCAAATATAATATATCAAAACACAAGTAACAGTGGTTCAACACAAAAGAACAAATTATGGTTAAAAAAGTATCATTTATTCAATGTTTTTGCTATTTTGCGGCCAGATCAACCAAAAAACTTGAAAACTCATGTCGGAAGTAATGTACGAAATCACGCCACTCTCTGATAAAGACTGCTTTAACATCGTTGAAAGGCATAAAAGTTCTTTCACATTTCCCATTCACCGCCACAAGGACTACGAACTCAATTATATCCAATACGGGAAGGGCATAAAGAGGGTCGTGGGCGACAGCATTGAAGAAATCGGAGACTACGACCTCGCCCTCATCGCCGGCGAAGACCTAGAGCACGCCTGGGAGCAGGGCAACTGCAAAGAGCACGACATAAGGGAAATCACAATCCAGTTCAGTTCCACCCTGCTGGAGGGACTGACCGACAAAAACCAGTTCAATTCAATAAGCAAGATGCTCAGCAAAGCCGAGCACGGCATTGCCTTTGACATGGAGACGATAATGAAAGTCTACGGCATCCTGGACACACTTACGGCCCAGCCGGATTCGTTCCTGCAGTTCCTGGACATCCTGAAAATCCTTTACCTGCTGTCAATTGGCAAATACAGGACACTGGCCAGCAGCTCCTTTTCGAACGCATCCAGGGACAAGGAGAGCCGCAGGATCAAGACCGTCAAACAATACATCAACGACCACTATAACGAAGACCTTTCGCTTGAGACTCTTTCCAGCCTCATAAAGATGAGCCCGTCAGCCTTCAGCCGCTTTTTCAAGCAGAGGACATCGAAGACGCTGATCAGTTACATAAGCGACATCAGGCTTGGAGTAGCGGCCAGGTACCTCGTCGACACAACGCAGAACATATCGGAAATCTGCTATAGCTGCGGATTCAACAACCTGTCTAATTTCAATCGGGCATTCAAGGCAAAGAGAGGAATGTCACCGAAGGAATTCAGGGCTATCTACAAGAAAAATAAAGTCATAATATGATGGCTTTTTGCATTTTTTTGCA
>CADBMK010000046.1 GCA_902795785.1 uncultured Bacteroidia bacterium
GTGGTCTTCAATTATATTTTTATCTTCCGTTTGGATATGGGAGTGAAGGGAGCATCCCTGGGAACAGGCCTTTCAGAACTTGTTACGGCCATTCTGATGCTCTATTTCCTGACTGTCCGTTCCAAGGAACTTAACCTCTTTCAGGACAGCGGATCTTTTGTTCCTACCGGGGACAGCCTGAAGAAGGCTTTCGGCATTGTCGGACCGATGTGGCTGCAGAATATCGTTATGAGGGGAGCCCATGTTATGAGCACGATTATTGTAGCGCCTCTTGGCAACGTGGCTATAGCCGCCAACATTTTTGCAATTACAGCCGAGAGTTTCTGCTATATGCCGGGCTATGGCCTTCAGGAAGCAACTACGACTCTTACCGGTCAGAGCCTGGGGGCAAAGAGGAAGGAACTTGCAAGCAGCTTTGCAAAGATCAGCATCTTGCTGGGCGCTTCTATAATGACATTTCTTGGTGTGGTAATGTATTTCACTTCGGGCTTCCTGATGGGCATGCTTAGTCAGGACCCTGACGTGGTTGCCCTCGGAGCCAAGGTGCTGAAGATTGAAGCGTTTGCGGAAATGATGTACGCCGTGTCCATGGTTGCATACGGAGCGTGCGTCGGAGCGGGGGACACCCTTGTTCCCAGCCTGATGAACCTTCTGAGCATGTGGTGCGTGAGAATCGGCCTTGCATTGATACTTACGCCTCGGCTCGGCCTTCAGGGTTATTGGATTGCCATGTGTGTTGAACTGAACGTCCGTGGACTTCTGTTCATCTTCCATATGAAAAAAGGAAGGTGGATGTCGAAGTTCAGCGTTGCAAAAACCTAAGATTATGGAAATTGTCAAGAATCAGGAGTTTGGCGGAGAGCGTCCGCTGTATGCAAAGAAAAACGGTTTGAAGATGGATGGAGTAACCATTCATCCGGGAGAGTCGTCTGTCAAGGAAGGCTGTGACATAGAGGCGGACAACTGCGTATTTGAAGGCAAATATGCCCTGTGGTGCGGCGACAATATCCTTGTTAAGAACTCGCTTTTCAAAGAGACAGCCCGCTCGTCAGTGTGGCACAGCTCCAACCTGAAATATGAAAATGTGCGTGTGGAAGCGCCTAAGATGTTCCGTGAATGTGACGGAGTGGTCCTTAGAAAGGTGGACATGCCGCTGGCCCAGGAGACATTCTGGAGCTGCAGGGACATTGACGCTGAAGACATCACGGCCGATAATGCAGACTACATCTTCGAGTGGTGTCAGAACGTCAGGATCCGCAATTTCCGTCTTAATGGAAACTATTCTTTCCAGCACGCAAAGAATGTTGAGATATGGGATTCCGACCTCCAGACCAAGGACTCGTTCTGGGAGGCCGAGAACGTTACGGTTTATAACTCATTTATCAACGGAGAGTATCTGGCCTGGCATTCAAAGAATGTCCGTCTTGTGAACTGCAGGATAGGCGGCACTCAGCCGCTCTGTTATGCCGAAGGACTGGTGCTTGAGAACTGCACCTTCGAGCCAGACGCGGACCTTGCATTCGAGTACTCTGACGTCAGGGCCACCGTAAACGGCCATATCATCTCTGTGAAGAATCCTAGAACCGGTTATATCAGAGCCAATTCAATAGGAGAAATTATTATTGATGACAATATAAAAGAACCGGGAGACTGTATTATAACAACCTTATGAAATACGATTTCGAATCATTGACAGACAGACACGGTACCAACTGTATCAAATGGGACCTCGCCGCATCAAACGATATCATTCCAATGTGGATTGCGGACATGGACTTTCAGGTTGCACCTTTTATCATCGATGCCATCCAAAGGCGTCTTGACCATCATGTATATGGATACGTACACGTTCCTGACAAGTATTATGATGCTGTCTGCTCCTGGTTCGACAGAAGATATGGCTGGAAAATTGAAAAGGAGTTCATTAAATATACCATCGGTGTAGTGCCGGCGATCAGTGTTGCCATCCATGCGCTTGCGAAGCCGGGAGAAGGCGTGATTGTCCAGACTCCTGCCTACAATTGTTTCTTCTCCTGTGTCAAGAATCAGGAGACAAAACTCCTTGACAGCCCTCTCAAATGTACCGAGAAAGACGGAAAACTTTATTATGAGATGGATTACGAAGATCTTGAGAAGAAGGCTTCCGATCCTTGCGCCAAGGTTTTCCTCCTGTGCAATCCTCACAACCCTTCAGGACGCTGCTGGACAAAGGAGGAGATGAGGAAGGCCGCCGAAATCTGCCGCCGTCACGGTGTAACTGTGGTGAGTGATGAAATCCACTGTGAGATAGTGATGCCGGGCCACGAATTCGTCCCGTTTGCAACAGTATCAGATGAGTTTGCGAAGGATGCCATCATCTTCAATTCCCCTTCAAAGAACTTCAATATAGCAGGCCTGCAGATTGCCAATATCATTTCAGGCAATGCAGAACTGGCTGCCAAGGTTGACAAGGTGGTGAATACATTTGAGGTGTGTGACGTGAACCCGTTCGGCGTCGAGGCCCTGATGGCTGCTTACGGTGTCCCGGGTGATGTCAACTATCCTGTAGGCCCCGGAGAGGAATGGCTCAGGCAGATGAACGCTACGGTATATGAAAACTATAAAGCGCTCTGCGAGGCGCTGAAACCGTTGACTAAATTCAAGGTCAGCAACCTCGAGGGCACTTATCTTGCCTGGGTGAACTGCGCTGAAACCGGTCTTGGCGGCAACGAGGTCCAGGATTATCTTTTGAAGAACAACAAGGTCTGGGTTAACGGCGGCGCAATATACGGTGACGACAGGTTCTTCCGCGTCAACCTCGCCTGCCCTCCTTCACTTGCGAAGGAAGGCATAAGGAGGATTGCCGAAGGCCTTTCCAGATTATAGACCTATATCCTTGCGGAGCTGCTTGATTGCGGCATCCGCATCTCCATTCTTTTCTTCAAGAAGAGTGACGAAGCGGCTTCCGATGATTCCGCCTGAGGCGTTTGCACAGGCGGCGTCGAAGGTCTGCTTGTTGCTTATCCCGAATCCTACCATTCTAGGGATGCGGAGGTTCATTGCGTTGATCTTCCTGAAATACTCCTGCTTTGCCTCGTCGAAGCTCTTCTGGGCGCCTGTAGTTGATGCCGAGGATACCATGTAGATGAAACCGCTGGTGTGGGCGTCGATGAGACGGATTCTTTCCTCGCTGGTCTCAGGGGTGATGAGGAAGATGAATCTAAGGTCGTATTTCTCCGCAATAGGCTTGTAGTGCTCCTGATAGTCACGGAATGGAAGGTCCGGGATGATCATTCCGTCAACTCCCACTTCCTTGCATTTCTTGCAGAAAGCCTCGAAGCCGTACTGGAACAGCGGGTTGAGGTAACCCATAAGGATCAGAGGAATCTGCACGTCCTTTCGGATGTCCTTCAGCTGGTCGAAAAGCTTGCTGATGCTCATGCCGTTCCTGAGGGCTTTTGTGGCTGCATCCTGAATGACGGGGCCGTCGGCCATAGGGTCGCTGAACGGCATGCCTATTTCAATCATGTTCACGCCGTTCTTCTCAAGGGTACGGATGACGTCTGCGGTACCGTCGAGCGTAGGCGCTCCTGCGCAGAAGTAAATGCTTAAGATGTTTTTGGCATTGCTGCCAAAGAGTTTGTCAATACGGTTCATATCTTATTGATGAATTCTTCTAGTTTGTTTATGTCTTTCAGTCCCGGCGCGGTCTCGAATTTTGAATTAAGGTCGTAGCCGGCAAGTTTTGGGTGGGAGAACTCCCTGAGTTTGTCCAGACTTTCGATGCCCAGGCCTCCGCTCAGAAGGAAGGGAGTCTTCCCGTTGTATGATTTCAGGATGCTCCAGTCAAACTGCTCTCCGCTGCCTCCGACGCTCCCACATTTGGTGTCGAAAAGGAAGAAGTCGCAGCATCCTTCGTATTCCTCGGTTCCCTTCAGGTCTTCCTTTGAAGAGATGCTGAAAGCCTTGATTACCGTGAAACCGGTTTCTCTCAGTTCCCCGCAGAGGAATGGCTTCTCTTTTCCGTGCAGTTGCACGTACTCAAAGCCGAACCTGAGCTGCTGCACCATTATCTCGTCGTAGGCCGCGTCAACAAAGACTCCTACAGCCTTCTTCGGGCGGTACGATGGGGGAGTGGAAATCCTTCTTGGAGACTTCGGATAGAAGATGAATCCAATCAGGTCCGCTCCGGCGGCCTCGGCCTCACGGATGTTCTCCGCCCTGGTCATGCCGCAAACCTTTATGAGTTTTCCGTTTTTCATAACGCAGCGATAAATTCTTCAAGAGCCTTTCCGGGGTTTTCCCTCTTCATGAAATTCTCTCCCATCAGGAAGCCTCTGAAACCTGCTTCGCGAAGGCTTCGGACTGTTTCCGGATTGGAAATGCCGCTTTCTGAAACAAGGACGGGATTGAA
>CADBMK010000047.1 GCA_902795785.1 uncultured Bacteroidia bacterium
CCATCCTTGATGTAACACTCGTCCAACACCTCGTAGATTATCCCTGACGGGAAAACGAAGTCTTTGTCAAGGACGGCATACTGCCAGGTTATACTGTCGCTGTCTATGGACGGGTCGTGGTAATAATCCCCGTCTTTAATAATCTCATAATCCACCGGATGATCTACCATCTCCACTCCAAGTGAAGTCAGGACGTCAAACTCCGCCTGGTCCCTTGGAAGGAATCTCACATACAGATTTGTGGGAGAGACGTCAATCCTTCCCGCCTTGGTGGGATAGAGGGCCTGAAGCGCTGCCTTGACATTATCCAGTTTGTATGGATTGTCAAGTTTCTGCCCCAGTTCTATCATATCGTGTCCTACCGAGTCCGGCCCGCACGGAGCCGGAGGCAGATCCTGACCGGATTTCTCGCAGGAGGCCGCCATCAAGGCGGCCACTGCTACTAAAATGAAGTTTTTCATAGTTAGCTTTTGACTGTTATGCTTTCGCAAAGTTATAACCCCAAAAGCGTGTAAGCCGTTTTGACACGCTTAATTAAAGAAAAAGGCCTCCCACATACGTGGAAGGCCTGTATTCAACGCCCAAAAGGGCAGATTTTTATCAAAAATTTACTTCTTGCAGACAACGTTGCCGATAAGATATACAACCGCTGCCGTTGCCATACCGTTGATTGAAGGGATACCCCAGGTTACGAGGTTGGCCACTACAGCTCCAACAACAACACCTGCAACAGAGAACCAGTTGACAGTCTTGATTTCAACTGAATCCTCAAGATATGCCTTGCGGTTGACGAAATAGTCAAGCACGAGGATGATACCGATTGGAGGAAGGGTGCAGTTCAAAACGTTGAGCCATGCGCAGAAGTTCCAGTAAAGCCATACAGCCGCAACTGTACCGATGATACCTGAAACAAGTACCATGAACTTCTTTGAAAGACCGGTGATATTGGCAAGACCGAGTCCGGTTGAGTAAAGGGCGTTGTCGTTCGTTGTCCAGATGTTAAGACCGAGGACAAGGATTGCAAAGTAGAAGAGGTTGAGGTTGAGCATAACCTCGAAGATGTCATTACCGCCCACGTAGATTGAAGAAACGGCTCCGAAGAAGAACATCAGGGAGTTACCGATGAAGAATGCCACTACCGTAACGATTGCAGCAATCTTTCCGTTCTTTGCGAAACGTGTGAAGTTAGGGGTCGCAGTACCTCCGGATACGAAGCTACCGATTACAAGACCGGCGCCTGCAATGATTGAAAGGTCCTTTGTGCCCTTCGCAAACTGCTCTGCGAGGGTTGCGTCACCGTTTGAAACGGCCATGAACATTGCCACGGTACCGAGAACCGCAACAAGCGGAACGGCGATATAGCTGACAACGGTAAGGCTCTTGATTCCGAAGTAAGCTGAGCTTGTCATAAGTACGCCGGCGATTACGACAAGGGCGTAACCCTGCCATGGCATCGCGTCAGGAGTAACTTCAAGTCCCATGAGTTCCTTGGCAACAGGAATGGCGAACATCGCCAGACCTACGCCGAACCAACCCATCTGGGTGAAACTGATCATTGCGCTAGGGAGCCAGCTGCCTTTCTGTCCGAATGAACGTCTGGCGAGAAGGTCAAGGGAGAAACCGCTTTCCGCACCGATGAATCCAAGTGCTCCGGTGTAGGCGCCAAGGATTGCGCCACCGAGGATAAGCGCCATGATGAAACCTTTGAGGTCAAGACCCGCGGCGAGGTTCTGGCCTACCCACATGCTGGCTGAGAAGAATGTGAATCCCAGCATGATCATAAACATTGTGACGGTACCTTTACGGCCGTTCTGAGGGACTGAGGATGTCGAGTAATCGTTGTCGACCTTCTTACAATTGTTGCTCATTTGTTTTTATAGGGTATTAAGTTGTTCCAGACGGCTCTCGCAGATCTTTGTCAGATTCTGCTTCCTAAGATTGGCGATGTAATCCTGTTCCTTCTGATAAAGGGCCTCGAGGCCTGCATCCTCAGGATAATTATTTATTTCAAGCCACTGCTTGTAGTCTGCCTTGTCGTATCCCACCTTCTCGGCCAGGAAGGCGTCCATGCTTGAGAATGGGCTGACTCTGAGAAGGTCCTCCCAGTAGCCTCTTACCTCAGCGTAATGCTCTTCGATTTCATATCGGCGTGCGCCTCCGTCATAGATGATGCACTTCTCAAGAAGAGCCGGGGCATATTTGTAGTCAAGGATATACTCCCTGAATTCAGGAGAGATGGTTGCGTCCTTCCAGCCGAAATCAATCATCGGGATATTGACTCCCGTCACGCCCTTGTCGGTATATACGGTGAACATTCCCTCGTAGAAAATGCAGTCAAAGCCCTCGAACTCAGGCCAGATCTCACGGATGAGCCTGGTCTCCTCCTCCATAAGCGGAATTGCACGTGTGCCGCCGATGGTAAAGAACACGATTTTCTTGATAGAGCCTCCGTTTGCGCGGAAGTATTCTATGAAGTACCTCATACAGAGCCTGAGAGTATCTCCGCTGGCGATGATGTCGCCTATCATCAGAGTGCAGTCCTTCTCAGGATGCAGTTTCTCATACTTCACGTCAAGTCCGGTTATCACACCGCATTCGATGACGCGCTCGCAACTGAGGAAGTTGATATTGTTCACACGGATTCCCGCCTCGAAGCAGCACTCCTCAAGAGGATAGTTCAAGCCACCGCGAAGGATGGTAAGAATGGCTGCTGTCTTTACGTCCGGTTCAAGAGCCTTCAGGGCCTCAACCGTAGGCGCGAGCATGGCCTTATAACAATCAAACCCGACGACTTCAGGCGATGCCATCAGACGACAGGTTTGTTCGTTGGAAATAATATAATAATTATTAAGGTACTGATCCGATTCAAGTCTGTAGAGGCCTGAATGATCCTGTATATTTCTTAATTTGTGTGACATCCCGATAAGAATTTATCGGGGCACAAAGTTAGCAAAAACTATTAGAAATACACAACTGTTTTTTGCTCGAGTGACGACAGAAGAGCATTTGCGAGACGGCTGACGCCGAGACGGAAATACCTGTTGTCAAGCCATTCCCCGCCAAGGACAGAGGAAACGATTGAGTAATAGGAAACTGCGTCCAAAGTGGTTGAAATACCACCTGCAGCTTTGAAACCAACCTTTCTTCCTGTCTTCTCATAAAATGCCTTGATGCTGGCGCACATCACGTATGCGGCTGTAGGAGTAGCGTTGACGCTTACCTTTCCTGTAGATGTCTTGATGAAATCCGCACCGTTCTCCATTGCAAGGAATGAAGCGTCGGCAATGAGTTCAGGAGTTACGAGGAGTCCTGTTTCAAGGATAACCTTGAGAATCACCCTGCGGCCCAGTTTTGCCGCGGTCCTGTCGATAGCCTCCTTCATTACCTTAATTTCATTTCCTGCAGCGGCATAGTCTCCGGCAAGGAAAGAATTAAGGGCAAGGACAATGTCAATCACGTCGGCTACGTCTTCGACTGCGAGTTCGCATTCCCTGACCTTAACCTCGAGGAAACTCTGGGCTGAAGGGAAACAGCTCGAAACGCAGGTGACATGAAGTTCATCCGTCGAACGGGTCTTACGTACTACGTGGGCGAAGTTTGGATAAACACAAACAGATGCCACACGAGGAAGATCTGGATACTGGGTTGAGAGCCCATTCACTTTTTCAACAAGTCCCTTGACTTTGCTTTCCGTGTCATTGGTTGAGAGGGTTGTTACGTCCATGGCTGAAAAACAAGTCTTCAGCACCTGCTCCGAAACAACATTCTCAACATTACCGGCACAAAAATCAAGATTCCTGGCAATTTCATCCTTATCAAGGATCAATCCGTACTTGGTTGTTAATTCCGACATAATATTTGTGTTTAATTAGTGATTAACCTTTTATCTGTATGGTAAAGCCTTCGTCAATCAATGGCTGTACCAAATCTTTCATCTGCTCTGGGGTGAATTTTTCCAGCCCCTTCATAGGCGTATCGCGGGCGATGGTATAGACCATTACCTCACGCGGCCTGAGTTCCCTGACGATATCCATCCATTTCCCGAGGCTTTCCTGATTGGAAGAGTCAAAGCCATTTCCCTTCAGGAACATAGTCTGGAGGATGAAGTTCCCTTCGAATCGCTTCAGATCCTCCACAATCCTGCGGACACTGTAATTGCCAGCCGGCTTGTTTATCAGGGCCGCCTGATCATCCGTCGACGCATCCAGCTTCATTATAGGATTGTCAACCTTCTTCAGGGCCTCAAAGACATCGTTCCTGTGGACCATAGTAGAGTTTGACAGGACGGACACCCTGGCCTTAGGGAAATACCTGTCCCTGAGTTCAAGGGTAATGTCAATAATCTGCGGAAATTCAGGATTGAGGGTAGGTTCACCGTCTCCGGAAAACGTAATCGAATCAATCGGAGTCTGAGTGGCGGCACATTCCTTGAGTTTCTTCTCAAGTGCAGCCCTGACATCTTCCGCAGTAGGAAGTTTCTTATCCTCCCTTCCGTCCGCATTCCAACCGCATTCACAGTAGATGCAGTCGAAGTTACAAAACTTTCCCTTTTCCGGCAGCAGGTTGATTCCAAGAGAAGAACCCAGCCTTCTGCTGAAAATAGGGCCGAAAACCGTGTTTTCTCGCATCATTTCCTATTCCTCCATAAAATTTCATCGCATTCAGGTTCAAGCACATACCTTCCGCACGAATCCAAACGGACGGTAACGACACTGGACGCCCTTATCCTTCGCAGACTGGATTCGGCAGCCAACTCCATGTCACGTTCCTTCTCAATTACGGTCTTTTCCTTGAGAATCTGAGTCTTGGCCCTGTCCACAATCTTGAAGAACTTATCCGGGTCCTCAAGGTAATGGTCCACGCTAACAAGGTAATCCTCCATCGTGCAGCCGTATTTCTCGAAGATAGGTCGATAGAACCAGAGTGTATCGGCCCTCTTTTTCTCATCCCTGTTCTGGATGAGCCACTGATCGGCGATGAACATCTCGGCATAGATCTTACTGAACTTCTTTTCAGGAATAATCCTACCCTTCCGCTGGCAGGAGGCTGTCAGCAAAAGGGTGAAGATCAATAATATGCCGATAAACTTCTTCATTATCTGAGCGTTGCGCCAAACTGATTCTGGAATGTAGAAAGAATCTTCTCCATCATCTTCTCCACTTCAGCATCCACGAGTGTCTTCTCAGGGTCCTGGAGGACAAAGCTGAGAGCATACTGCTTCTTACCCTCAGGAATCTTGTCGCCTCTGTAGACATCAAAGAGTGAAACTGACTTGAGAAGTTTCTTGCCGGCCTTGAGCGCAGCCTTCTGGAGATCAGCGTAAGTAACTGACTCATCGAGGAGAAGCGCAAGGTCACGGCGAACCTCAGGGAACTTAGGAAGCTCTGTGAACTTTACCTTGTCACGCTTTACCAGTTCAAAGAGAACCGGCCAGGAAATCTCTGCCGCAAAGACAGGCTGCTTGACGCCGAACTTCTTTGCAAGTGCAGGATTGACTGTACCCATGACAGCAAGCTGCTTCTTTGATCCAGGGAGCTCATAAACGATACCCTCAGAGAAGATATCGGCAGGAGCCGCCGAGGTGAAGAGCTGGGTCATATCCGCACCGAATCTCTTCAGGAGAAGCTCAAGGTAACCCTTAAGCTGGAAATAGCTGCTCTTTCTTGTATCCGAGTTCCAGGTCTTCTCAGGAGTTCCGGAAATCACGAGCGAGAAGCAGGTGTGTTCCTCGTATCC
>CADBMK010000048.1 GCA_902795785.1 uncultured Bacteroidia bacterium
ATCCTCTCGCTCATGACAAGGCACACTTTGTATTCATTTCAGAGCCTCAGCTCTGGTATAGGGTAGGCCAGCACTTCGGCGTTGATAACCTTAATGTAGGTGGTGAGGTTGAGCTTTCATACAACTTCGCAGGCTGCCATGGTTTCAAGTGCCGTCCTTGCCTTGGTGTTAAGTGGGATTTCTAAAATTTTTTAGAAAAACATTTGTTTAGTAAAAACTCTTTCCTATATTTGTTCCAGACGAAACGAAAATGAACAAGTTTTATTCTACATACTGTTGTTGCAAGACCGACCTGAGGAATTGGTTCGGTTCTGCAGCCGTGTAGGATAATCTGAAAGAGATACACGATAGCGACCTGCCAATTCATTTTGGCGGGTCGTTTTTTTTATTGTCAGGGATATAATTTTTTAAACTAAATTGATATGATACATTCATCACTCACCGAACTTATCGGTAACACTCCACTTGTTGAGATCAAAGGTGTAGAAGGCGCAAAGGCCAGAATCGTCGTAAAGGTTGAATCATTCAATCCGGGCGGCAGCGTCAAGGACCGCATCGCCCTTGCAATGATTGAGGACGCTGAGGCAAAGGGCTTGCTGAAGCCAGGCGCCACCATCATCGAGCCTACCAGCGGAAACACTGGTGTAGGACTTGCCTGGGTAGGCGTGGCAAAAGGATATAAGACAATCCTTACCATGCCTGATACGATGTCCCTGGAGCGCAGGAACCTTCTCAAGGCATATGGCGCTACCCTCGAACTCACTCCGGGTGCAGAAGGCATGAAAGGCGCCATTAAGAAGGCGGAAGAACTTCGTGACAGCATTCCTGGCGCTGTTATCCTCGGCCAGTTCGTGAATCCGGCCAACCCTGCCATGCACGAAAAGACAACCGGAGAGGAAATTTGGAAGGATACTGACGGAAAAGTTGATATCTTTATAGCCGGTGTCGGAACAGGCGGTACCGTGAGTGGAACGGGAAAGGCCCTCAAGGCCCATAATCCAGGCGTGAAGGTTGTTGCCGTGGAGCCGTTCTCTTCTGCTGTCCTCTCGACGGGAATCCCTGGAAAACACAAGATTCAGGGCATTGGAGCGGGTTTTGTTCCTGATACCTATAATGCATCGGTTATTGATGAGATTCTTCCTGTAAAGGACGAAGAGGCCTTTGCAGGGACAAAGTTCCTTGCCAAGGAAAAGGGCGTCCTTGTTGGTATTTCTTCAGGCGCTGCCTTCCATGCGGCCGTAACCCTTGCAAGAAAGGAGGAGAATGCCGGCAAACTGATTGTCGCCCTCCTGCCAGATACGGGAGAACGTTATCTCTCAACCGGAATATTTGAATAATATGATAAAAGCACCATCACCGAAAGCATTGGAGAAGATAATGGACCTGGTTAAGTTCATTATCTTCCCTGATTATTCCGACATTCCTTCATGGACTGACGGCCCGGCGGCTCTCAGGGAAATCCTTACTGCCCAGCTGATGACGGTCTCCGTGGACAATCCAGGAGAGATTGCCTCCAAACTTGTTGAATCCCTTCCGGAAATCGGCAGGCTTATCAATACGGACGTAAGGGCAGTGGCCCATAACGACCCGGCCGTTTGCGACCTGGGTGAAGTAATTCTGAGCTATCCTCTTACCAGGGTGATGCTCCATTACCGGGTAGCCCACCGCCTTTATGAACTGGGAGTGCCACGCATTCCAAGAATGCTCACGGAGAGGGCGCATGGTCAGACCGGAATCGACATACATCCGGCGGCAAAGATAGGGGAGTACTTCGCAATAGATCACGGTACCGGAGTCGTCATCGGCGCCACGTCCGTAATCGGAAATCACGTGATGCTCTATCAGGGCGTCACCCTCGGAGCCAAGAACTTCAGTTACGATCCGGATGGTCATCCGATAGACACCCCAAGGCATCCTATACTCGAAGACAATGTTACCGTATACTCAAATACGTCAATCCTCGGCCGCGTCACCATCGGCCACGATACGGTCATAGGAGGTAACATCTGGCTCACGCATAGCGTGCCTCCTTATTCGAAGCTGGTCCAGGGCAAGGCCCTGGAAGAGAGTTTCGGTTCGGACGGGGCTGGTATTTAACGGAAAAAGACTGGAATTCAATTCCAGTCTTTTTCTTTTTGGTCGGGATGATGCGACTCGAACGCACGACCCCCACGTCCCGAACGTGGTGCGCTAGCCAACTGCGCTACATCCCGTAAAAAAAAGAGCTGCCGTTGCAGCTCTTAGTTTTCTTTACGCAAGCTTGTTGATGTACATTGCGATACCGCTCTTGAGGTTGGCTGCCTTGTTCTTGTGGATAAGACCAATCTTTGCGAGCTTGTCGATCATCGCATATACCTTTGGAGCTCCTGCCTGTGCGGCTGCCTTGTCGGTAGTATTTCTGATCGCACGGATAGCGTTTCTTGTTGTCTTTGCATAATATTTGTTATGCAATCTGTGCCTCTCGCTCTTGCGGATGCACTTCTCTGCTGATGCGTTATTTGCCATTGTTATTTATTTTAATATTTAGTAGTGGGTAGGAGAATCGAACTCCTATTACAGGAATGAAAATCCTGGGTACTAACCGTTATACGAACCCACCAGGCTCCGATTGCTATCTGCAAATCGGAATGCAAAGGTAGATAATTTTTTTATCTCTCCAAAATCTTTTTTACTCTTTCCATTCGAAAGAATAGAGCAAAGACTCCACCTGCCTGAGATACTGACGTTTGTCGTATTTAGGCGCGTACACGAAGCACTCGAGTACGATGACGTTATTGCCGCTCTTATCGTAGAATGAATGTGATACGAACGGGCCGCCCATATAATCGTTGTGAACCTCCCACTGGCCGCGTGTCTCGGCGAATGTCCTGCCCTTGTACTTGATGAAGTTAACGGTAGGAGTGTCGAAGTCCGTCGTGGTCATATATGTGCCTTCGAACATGCCAGGGACGTTGTTCATAAGGACTTCGTTCCTCTTGGCGATGATCTTTTCCGTGGTGAACGGATTGCTGTCCGCAACAGGGTATTTGTAGATGAAAACGCCCTGGTTTGTGAACTGCTTCTCGTCAGCGATCCATATGAAGTCGTCTGTCTTCTTCTTGAGCCTGTAGCCGTTAGGGAAATGCATGGTTCCGTCTCCAAGGAATTCGAGGACCTGATTTGCAAGGCTGCGTTCCTCGTAGTGTCTGGTGTTGGAAATCACCCTGTCACGCTCGGCCTGTTCTATTGAACTTACGATAATGCCAGCGTTCCTGCTGAAGATGGCCTCCGCAGAATCGGCTGTGGCTGCGCTGATCTGTATGACGCACTGAGGTGCAGCCCAGACATCGTTCCTGAAGAAAATGCCCTGCTTCTGCACCTGTGGGTTCACGTCGTAGATGATGATGTTCCTGTGAACCTTGAAGAGTTTGCCGAAGCCGGAAGGAGAAACGTTTACAAGTGAGTAGAGAGGCTCTTTCTGAGGGAGGTGCGGACAGTCTGCCGCGAGGACGTCGCGGATGTCGTTGCCCGGCTTTCCCTGCCAGAGGTCCTTGTCAATGACCACGAACACTTCGCCGGCCTTTCCGCTGATGTTAGGAAGGAGGCTCTTTGGCGCCTGCTGGTTATTGCTGCAGCCACTTAGGACTGCCACCGCAAGAATGCTCAGGATTGTAAAAGTCTTTTTCATAATTATTTAGTGCATTAATCGTCCTATATCATTGCCGAAGGCCAGGATCATAAGGCCGAACAGCAGGATCATTCCGATGATCTGGGCAGCAGTGAGGAATCTGTCGCTTGGCTTGTGCCCGGTAATCATCTCGTAAACCGTGAATACTATGTGTCCTCCGTCAAGCCCCGGAATAGGAAGAAGATTCATCACTCCGAGCATGATTGAAAGGAGGGCGGTGTAGGTCAGGAAGGCGTACCAGTTCCACCTTGACGGGAATACCTGGCCGATGGCTATGAAACTGCCGACGGATTTGTAGGCCTTGGTGGACGGGGTGGCTACAAGGCGAAGGTCCCTGACGTAGCCTCCGATTGAAGAGAACATCTTTTTGGTTCCCTCCGGGATTGCCTTGATGAAGTTGCCGTAGGTCCTGTGGACGAACGGATACTGCTCCATATATACTCCGAGCATTCCGGTGGAATCCACCTGCAGGTCCACTCCAAGTGTATCGGCTCCGCGGACCACCGTGGCTTCAAGACTCCTGCCCGCATTGGTGTGGAGCATCTTTGCGATGTCCTGCCTGTAAGGGGTGGCGGTGCTGTCAAGCGCTATGATGCGGTCTCCGCGTACGAGTCCCGCCGCGGCGTTGTGCGATGTCGCCGGCACCGAGTCGATGACAAACGGCAGGGCCACGTCGAACATGAACGGGGAGTTGAGCACTTCGCCGATCCTTGCCTGGTCTATGTAGATGGAAACGGTGTCCGAGTTGCGCAGTACGACTGCTTTGTGCACGTTGCGCCTGGCCAGATCGGCCTGAAGCATGCCGAAGTCTTCAGGAACGTAGTCATCGTACCGTATTATCCGGTCTCCGGTGCGGAAGCCCATGTCGTAGGCGAGTTCGTTGACGTAGATGTCATTGTCCGCCTTGATGTAGCCCTCTCCCCAGATGGAAAGTATCATCGAGAAGGCGAGGATTGCGAAGATGAAATTGTAGAGTACGCCTCCGGCCATGACCAGAAGCCTCTGCCAGGCCGGTTTCGTCCTGAATTCCCAGGGTTTCGGGTCCTGTTTCATAGTGTCAAGGTCAAGGGATTCGTCAATCATTCCGTTGACCTTGCAGTAGCCGCCGAGAGGCAGCCAGCCTATGCCGTATTCGGTCTCGTTGTTTTTGAACCAGGGACAGAGTTTGGAAAACCATCCTGTCTTTGTGGAGAGAAGCTTTATGCCTCCAATGTCCATGAACAGGAAGAACTTGTCAACACGGATGCGGAACAGCTTTGCAAAGGTGAAGTGTCCGCTTTCGTGAATGACGATAAGGATGGCGAGTGCCAGTATGACCTGTAGTGCTTTCATTCGAAGGGTTTATTTGCAGCGCTCGGCGGCTTTCCTGTAAACCTCGTCGTTGGTTGAAAAAATGTCGTCAAGCGTTGGGTTTTCGATGAATTCCACGTCCGCCATCATGTCTGCGGCGATGTCGGAAATGTCGTAGAATCCAATTTTATCCTTCAAGAATGCTGCCACACATGCTTCGTTGGCTGCGTTGAGGGCGCAGGGAATGTTGCCTCCGCGGCTGATGGCGTCGAAAGCCAGGCCGAGGGCAGGGAATTTCTCTTTGTCGGGCTCGAAGAATGTCAGTTTGCCAAGTTCGGCAAAGTTGAGTTTCTTATTGTTGAGGCTGAGCCTTTCAGGAAAACTGAGGGCAAGCTGGATAGGCTCCCTCATATCCGGGCATCCCAATTGGGCGATAACGGCTCCGTCCTTGTATTCCACCATCGAGTGAATGACTGATTCCGGATGTACCACGATGTGGATGTCTTCCGGAGCGGTGTTGAACAGCCATCGGGCTTCAATCATCTCGAATCCCTTGTTCATCATCGTGGCTGAGTCTATGGTAATCTTGGCACCCATGCTCCAGTTAGGGTGCTTGAGGGCCATGTCTTTTGTGGCTCCCGCTATCTTTTCCTTCTCCCAGAGACGGAAAGGTCCGCCTGAAGCGGTCAGATGGATTTTTTCGATACTGTTGCCCTGAGCGCTCAGAAGGCACTGGAATATTGCCGAGTGCTCGGAGTCCACAGGAAGGATTGGCGCCTTGTATTGCTCTGCGAGTCCCATCACCAGCGAGCCTGCCGCAACAAGGGTCTCCTTGTTTGCCAGGGCGATGATCTTGCCGGCCTTGATGGCCGCGATAGTAGGCCTGAGTCCGCTGAATCCGACCATTGACGCCACCACGATGTCAACGTTCGGCGATGTCACAAGGTCGCAGGCGCTCTGGATGCCGGCCCAGACCTTGATACCCTTGTCCTGAAGGGCGTCGGCCACCTGACGGTATTTTTCTTCGTTGCAGATTACGGCGTGGTTTACATCGAACTCGATGGCCTGCTCGATAAGCAGGTCCGCGCTGTTGTTGGCTGTTATTAACTCTACTTCAAACAGGTCTTTGTGCTGACGGACTACATCGAGGGTCTGTCTGCCGATCGAACCCGTCGAGCCTAGAATTGCGATTCTTCTTTTTCTCATTAGAATTTAATGTATGCGGCAGGGTCAACGGCTGACCCTTCAAGCCAGAGCTCGATCCGAAGGTTGTGGCCGGTAGCCAGGTCGGCGCCGGCGAGTGCTATTGATGAGCCTGCGGCTATCTTGTCTCCTGCTTTGCGGAGCAGGCGCTGGTTATGCTTTATGATTGACACCAGGTTGCTGGCGTGCTGGATGGCAATGGTGTAGCCGGAGTCGTCGTTCCATCCGGCGAATATCACGGTTCCCGCCAGGGGTGCCATTACTACTGAGTTCGGTGAGGATTTGATGTCGATGTAAGGATGCTTGGCCTTGTCGAAGGCGCCCACTACCGTACCGTTGACCGGAGTGAAGAAATGCATTCCCTCAACCTGAAGTGCCCTGGGCTTTTTGTTGGAAACCTCGAACTGCTCAGCGTCACGTACCTCTTTTCTGAGGATGGAATCCTTCTTCTGCATTTCGTTGTTCTCTGCTATAGTAAGCATCCTTGCCTGTCTTGCGGAGATTGCGAGTATGCTGTCCGTAGGGATGGGAGTCTTGCCGTCAAGGACACGGACCAGATTTTCCGAGTAGAGTTCCCACCTTGCTATTACCGCCTCCAGGGAATCAACCTTGATTGCGTTCTGGATGGCCGCCCTTTTTGTGCGGGCGTCCGGATAGCCAGGGATGAACGTCCTTGCCGGAGTGAAGGCAAAGAAACAGTACATGCCGGCGAAAATCAGCAGTCCGATGCTTGCCTGGCGCAGATGTCTGGTGGTTTTCACCTCTTTGATGACGGCATCTACAATTTCTTTATTTTGTCTTGACATCAATAATTCTTAATTTTGTCCTATATGGAAAGACTCGTCGGGATAGATTTCGGAAGAAAAAGAGTAGGGGTCGCAGTCAGTGATCCGCTCAAGATTTTTGCTTCCGCCCTCGAAACCGTTCCTACTGCAAATATAATAGATTATCTCAAAAAATATGCTGCAGCGGAGACGGTGGAGCGCTTCGTGGTAGGGTGGCCGACCAATATGGACGGACGTCCTTCGGAGGCTGCCGCCGACGTGGAAGTTTTTGTTAAACAGTTGACTGCGGCATTTCCTGGTGTTCCGGTTACGATGGAGGACGAGCGGTTTACTTCCGTTCTTGCCCACCGCGCGATGATAGACGGCGGTATGAAGGCCAAGGACAGGAAGGATAAGAACTCCGTGGACAAGATCAGTGCGGCTATTATCCTTCAAAGTTATCTCGATCGTCTTTCGGGTACGTCTTTTGTAGGAAATCCTGATTCAGTGCCCGACACTCTTTCGAGAAATGTCAGCAGGAAAAGAAGGAAATAATTATGATACAACCAATTTACCTATATGGTTCGCAGGTTCTTCGTCAGAAGGCCGCTGAAATCGATTTGAACGACAAGGAAGGCATCGCCGCCCTTGTCCAGGACCTTAAGGACACCCTCGTGAATTCTGAGGGAGTTGGCCTTGCGGCGCCTCAGATCGGTGTCAGCAAGAGGGTTGTGATAGTGGATGGCCGTGACATGGCCGACGTATATCCTTATCTGAAGGATTTCGTCCGCGTTATCATCAACCCTGTGATTGTTGAGGAGAGCGAGACGAAGTGCGAGTACAATGAGGGATGCCTCAGCGTTCCGGGCGTTTATGCCGACGTCGTGAGGCCTGAATGGATGACCGTTGAGTATTACAACGAGAATCTTGAGAAAGTAACGGAGAAATTTGAAAAATTTGCCTGCCGTATGGTCCAGCACGAGATGAGTCATCTCGACGGCTGCATGTTCGTGGATCTGGTTGCGCCAATCCGTAAGAAGATTATTGCAAAGAAGCTCCAGAACATATCCAAGGGCAAGGTGTCCACACACTATAACTCTAAAATCAAATAACCATGGGCGCTTTTCATGCTTATGATATCAGAGGAATCTGGAAAGAGGACTTTGATGAGAGCACCGTTTACAAGGTAGGCTATTTCCTGCCTAAGCTCCTCGGTGCTGATAAGGTACTTGTCGGTCGTGACTGCAGGGAGTCTTCTCCTGCCATTCACGAGGCTCTTCTCAAGGGTATAACCGATTCGGGTGCCGATGTTTACGACATTGGCCTCAGTACTACGCCTCTAGTTTATTTCGGAACTGCATTCTACGGCTTCAAGGCCTCAGTGCAGATTACAGCATCTCATAATCCGGCCGAATATAACGGCCTTAAGGTCTCAAGGGAGAACGCTCTTCCAGTGGGACTCGATACCGGACTCGGACAGATCAAACAGTGGATAGACGAAGGAAAACCTACTCCTGAGGCAGAAAGGAAGGGACAGGTTTTCGATAAGGATGCAAGGCAGGACTATCTTGCCTTCCTCAGGAGGTATATGTCAGACCTGACCGGCCTCAGCCTTGCCTTCGACCTTTCCAACGGTATGGCCTCCCTTTTTGCAAAGGACCTTTTCGGAAATGCTCCAGCCTATATCTATGATGAGATGGACGGAAGGTTCCCGAATCATGAGCCAAACCCTCTCGTTCCAAAGAATGTTGAGGCTCTTAAGGCTCTCGTAAGGAAGACCGGCGCCGATGTGGGCGTAATCTACGACGGTGACGCGGACCGCGTCATGTTTGTTGACGAGAACGCCGAGTTTGTTTCTCCGGACCTTATGATCGCCCTGCTGGGTCACTACTTTGCCGGGGAGAGGAAGGAATTCGGTACCGTGATCCAGGATATCAGAAGTTCAAAGGCTGTGGGAGAGTATCTCGAGCCTATGGGCTACAAGATGTATACATGGAAGGTCGGCAGGGCCAATGCTGCGCACAGACTCCGCGAGATTGACGGACTCTTCGGCGGCGAGCTTGCCGGTCATTATTATTTCAAAGATTTCTTCTATTCCGACAGCGGCCTCCTGGCCTCTATCCTTGCCCTGGGCGTCATCGCTTCTTTCAAGAAGAAGGGCGTTCCGTTCAGCAAGATCATCGCCGGCATAGCCCGTTACAAGAATTCGGGTGAAATCAACTTCCGCCTTGAGGACAAGGACGGCGCGATGGATGCCGTCAGGGATTATTTCATTTCCCAGGAAACTCCTCTCAAGCAGATGGATTTCGACGGCTACAGGGTGGAGTTCAAAGACTGGTGGTTCAATATCAGAAAGTCTAATACGGAGCCTTACCTGCGTTTCATTTGTGAGGCCTCATCTGACGAACTCCTTGAGGAAAAGATTAGAATAACATCTGAAATTCTCCAGACAAAGTTTGGAGCTACACGTTAATTGAATTGATGAAAAGTATAAGTGGTTTTATCGCGGCTGTGGCACTGCTGCTGCCGTTATGGAATAACGTGGCATCGGCTCAGACCCTGATTATGAGGCCTGCGCTTCAGCCCGTCAAGTCCCTGGAGGGACAGAACTCAGCAATGGATACCATCGACACGGCAAACCCTGCCGTCAAGATTATCCTTTACGATGACAATACATGGCAGTACTGGAAGCATCCCGATTTTGCTCTGCTTTCAGATACGTTCTCGCGCAACTGGGACAACCTTTCGGTGGATCCTTACCACGTTTCACTGGATCAGCTGGAAGACAGGGTTACTTTCTGGCTTGTCGATTCACTTTCGGCATACAGATGCCCGTATCAGACCAAGGTTTATTCTCCGTTCGGCTACCGTCACGGCCGCCGTCACATGGGTGTGGACCTTCCTCTCAAGACAGGTCAGCCGGTATATGCTGCCTTCTCAGGCAGGGTGAGGCTTTCCAAGGTTTACCGCGGATACGGTAACCTTGTGGTGATTCGTCACGAGAATGGCCTTGAAACATTCTATGGGCATCTCTCAAAGCGCCTTGTTGAGGCTGGAGACTGGGTTTCTGCCGGAGATGTCATTGGTCTTGGCGGTTCTACCGGGCGTTCTACCGGACCTCATCTCCATTTCGAGGTCCGTTACCAGGGTTATGCCTTCGATCCGCAGTGGGTCATCGACTTCGAGTCCGGAATACTCCGTCACAGGGCCTTTGTCCTGAAGAAGAAGTATCTCAGCGCGGCCAGCAAGTATGTTCCTGAAACCGAAACTGAGGACGATGAAATCATGGAGGCCGATTCCCTTGACAAGGCTGCAGCGGCAAAGGCCCTCAAGCAGGCGGCCGAGGCTGCCAAGAGGTATCATACTGTAAGAAAGGGAGAAACGCTGTCCGTAATTGCCCGCAAGGAGGGTACTACGGTGGCCAAGATTTGTAAACTTAACGGTATCACAACCAAAACTGTGCTCAAAATTGGTCGTAAACTTAGGGTCAAGTAGAAAAAAATACTAACTTTACCCTTCGTAATCAATAGAGTATGATTTTCGTAAAGCTTCTCGGCGCCCTTGCCCTTCTCATGTTTGGTATGAAGGCAATGAGCGACGCCCTTCAGAAGATGGCGGGACCTTCGCTTCGTCACCTTCTTGGAACGATGACGACCAACCGGTTTACAGGTTTGCTGACCGGTATGTTCGTGACTGTTTCAGTTCAGTCTTCGGCGGCAACAACCGTGATGACGGTTTCGTTTGTAAGTTCAGGTTTGCTGACCCTGGCCCAGGCTATCTCGGTGATCATGGGTGCAAATATCGGAACGACGCTGTCCGCCTGGATCATGTCGGCCGGATTCTCGTTCAACATCACAAACATTGTCTGGCCGTTCTTCCTCCTGGGAATCATACTCATCTATTCCAAGAAATACCGTTTCTTCGGAGACTTCCTCTTTGGTCTTTCCTTCCTGCTCTTTGCGCTCGGAACCTTGAGTATGACGGGTAAGGAGATGAATCTTTCAGAGAATCAGACCATTACGAACTTCTTTATGATGTTCGACGCCGGCAGTTACTGGAGCATTCTCCTTTTCCTTCTTGTCGGTACGGTTCTCACCGTGGTGGCCCAGTCTTCCGCAGCCCTGATGGCCCTTACCATCGTGCTGTGTACTGAAGGAACCCTTCCTTTGTACCTGGGACTTGCACTTGTCCTCGGAGAGAATATCGGAACCACGATTACTGCCAACGTTGTGGCGATGACAGCCAATACCCAGGCCCGCAGAGCAGCATTCTCGCACTTGATTTTCAATGTGTTCGGTGTTTGCTGGGTGCTCCTGTTCTTCTATCCGTTCGTGGATTTCGTCTGCGGCCTCGTGGATATCGACCCGTCTTCAGCCCATCAGAATAACGCAAGCCTTTCATTCGGCCTTGCTGCTTTCCATACGGCGTTCAATGTGACAAATACGCTCATCCTCATCTGGTTCATCCCTCAGATAGAGAAGCTTGTAACAAGGATTATCAAGCCTCGCAAGTCTGAACTTGATAATGAGTTCCATCTCACGTTCATCCATCAGGGAATCATCAAGACTCCGGAAATCGCAGTCCTTTCTGCCCAGAAGGAAATCAGTATCTACTGTGACCAGACAAGGCACCTGTTCGATGTTACCCGTACGATGCTTAAGCCAGATGTGGACCTTATCAGCGTATCCGCACAGGTTGACAGCCTTGAAAGCATGTCAGACAGGATGGAAGTAGAGATAGGCAAGTATCTTTCCGATGTGTCGGATGCCCATCTTTCCGATGCCACCAAGGGTAAGATCCGTTCTATGTACCGTCAGATAAACGAGATGGAGAGTATCGGCGACAGCTGTCAGGATATCGCACGCATCCTGAAGCGTCAGGCTGCCGGCGGTGAGAAACTCACGCCTCAGATTATCGGATTTGCGGAAGAACTCTTTGCCCTCCTTGCAGAATGCCTTGACAATATGGACAAGGTACTCAAGAATCCGGAGACCAATGTTGACGAACACGACAGACGCCGCGTAAAGACTATGTGCAACTCTCTCCGTGAGCAGAACGTAGCCCTGTCTGGTGCACGTGCCTATTCTTATATTGTCAGCTCCATTTTCAATGACCTGATCAACGAGGCTGATGAGCTCTCCGGCTTCATCGAGAATGTGGAGCAGGCACGCCGAGGCGGTAAGTTTTATTCGTCAAGGATTGACTGAGCCCAGCGTGGAAGATCTTCCACGTACTGCTTATCCAGTTTTCCGTTCTTGAACCTCATCAGCAGCTTGGCGTCGGTATTGTGCGCCGAGTTGTCGAAGATGTAGCTTGCGTCTGCAATCTTCACGAGGGCGCGGCTGTTGAGCAGTGATTCCATATATCTTGAGATAATGGTCTTGATTGGGATGGAATGGCCACCTTTCATCACTCGTATGGCTACCCTTGATGCGTGAACGGTAGGGGAGTATGTGCATACGAAGAGGTACATGATATAGTATCCCGCTGCCTTGGCCCTTTTTATGAAGTCGAGTTTGTCCACTCCGGACACTGTCTCGAAGGCGATAGGTTTCATTTCTGCAAGGCAGGCCTCGCGTTCCTCGGCGCAGTATTTTGCGCTCTTGGCAATTGCGTTGTCGTCATTCCAGCCGCCGTACAGGTTCTGGGCGATGAAGTCCTGGTTCTGATACACCATTCCCTTAAGCCAGCCGTGTTTGGCAAGTTTGGTCATTATGGACGTCTTGCCCGCACCGTTCGGCCCCGCCATTATAAGAAGCAGAGGACGCTCTTTCAGCTGCTTCCTTTCAACGTCAAGGGAATATATGTGTGTGGTCTCGATATGAGTGAAATACTCTTCAAGACATTCTTCGTTGGTCTTTCCCGCCGTGGCTCCCGTTTCAACGAGGAGACTTTGAAATTCGTCCATCGGCAATTCATCCATTGCTTTCAGACGAAAATCATTAAGATTTGTATTTGACATTTCGGTTAGTGTATTATCTGTTTGGTTTTAATCAATCTTCTTTACTATGTCACTGGATATCTCAGCGATTGCTGTCCCGAGTATGTCCAGTCTTACGGCTATCTTTGCCTTGTTGTCAATTTTTATAAGCTCGCACCTCATTCCTTTCATTGGCCCGGAAGTAATCTCCACCACATCTCCCGGCGCCAGCGGTTCAGTCCTTATTTCCACTCCGGTGTCTTCCGCTGAGTTTGACACCATGGCCATAAACACCTCCATTTGCCTGTCTGGAATGATTACCGGGTTGTAGGCGCCTCCGTTGGACATGTATCTGGTAATTCCGGGGATGTCCCTGATGACATCAATCCTCCGGTCAAGTGTGGTGCGGATGAAAATCATTCGCGGAAGGACTATCCTTTCAATGACCTTCCACCTGTCGCTCCACCTGTGTTTGACTTTCTGGATAGGAAGATAACACTCGACGCCGTCCTTTGTAAGCATATCCCTGACCTTTTTTTCCTGGCATGATTTGAGATATGCGACGTGCCAATGCAATTCCTTCTCCATTTAATTCTCTTCTTTTCTTACTCAAATATAAGACTAAAAATCAGAAAAATTGTAAATTTGGATGGGGATTACATTAATCATTCAATCGTGTTAGGGTGGAAAATAGCATTCTGGATCTGCGCGTTCCTTGTGTTCTATACCTATTTCGGGTATGGAATCATCCTCTTCTTGCTGGTTCAAATCAAGGAATGGATCGCTAAGCCTCATCATGTGGACAAGCATTACGTCCTCCCTGACGTCACCCTTCTCATCGCCGCATACAACGAGGAAGACGTGGTTGAGGAAAAGATGAAGAACTGTGACGCCCTCATTTATCCCGAAGGCAAATTCCACGTGGTCTGGGTCACCGACGGCTCCACCGACAGGACCAATGAAATCCTTGCAAAGTACCCTGACGTCACCGTCCTCTATTCTCCTGAGCGCAGGGGCAAGACCGCCGCTGTCAACAGGGCGATGAAGGAAATCAAATCGCCGATTGTGGTACTGACCGATGCCAATACCATGATCAATCCTTCGGCCATGGAACTTATGGCAAGATGTTTTGCCGACCCTAACGTGGGCTGTGTGGCCGGAGAAAAGAGGGTCCACGGCCCGGAAGACAGCGGAGCGGCAGCTTCCGAGGGAATGTACTGGAAATATGAATCCTTCCTCAAGGACCTTGACAACAGGCTTTACTCCACCCAGGGTGCGGCGGGAGAACTCTATGCCGTGCGCAGGGAACTCTGGACTGAAATGCCTGACAACACCCTTTTGGATGATTTTATTGCATCGATGACAATTGCGGCAAGCGGCAAGAAGATTGCCTATTGCAAGGACGCTTATGCCATAGAGGGCCCGTCTGCCAATATCGATGAAGAAAGAAAGAGGAAGAGGAGAATCTCAGCGGGCGGCCTTCAGTCCGTCTGGCATATGAGGGGACTTCTTAATTTCTGGCAGCACAAACGCCTTACGTTCCAGTATGTATCGCACCGCGTCCTCAGGTGGACCGTTACGCCTGTTGCCCTGTTTGCCCTGTTCCCGCTCAATGTCATCATAGTTCTCGGCGGATATACGGCGGTATATGGAGTGCTTCTTTTCCTTCAGACTGCCTTCTATGTTTCAGCAATAGGAGGACGCTCCGCGGAAAGGATGGGACGCAGACGCAAGACCTCACTTTTCGTCCCTTATTATTTTGTCTTTATGAATATCTCCGTCATCCTCGGCTGGAAATACTTCTTTGAAAACAAGAAGAAAGGCGGAGTCTGGGAAAAAGCCAAGAGGGCTTAGTTGACCTTCAGTGTGGCAGTTACCATCTTGTGGTCGCTGAGATAATCGTCCAGAGTCTTGTAATCGTAGCAGGTGATGCCTTCGTCGTGCATGATGTAGTCGATGCGGACTATGTCATAGGCGCCCCTGAACGATCCTCCGGTTCCGACTCCCTTTTCCATGAAACAGTCCCTGATGTTGTCGGCCTTGATCATCCTGTAAACCTTTGAGAGCGGGATGGCGTTGAAGTCGCCAACTATGACGCACTTGTGGGGACTTGTATAGATGTCCTTCTGGACAAGATGCGCCTGGTATTTCCTGACTTCTCCGTTATGGAAGGTTACCGAAGCAAGCATGGACGGGTCCTTCTTTTTCCTCGTGTTCATTACCTTCTGCACGCTGTGCAGACCTGTTGTCTGGAAATGGATGTTGAAGAGCCTCAGCGTATCGCTGCCCACTATCACATCGTTCCAGGAATAGGAATTGTCACTGTTGTCAAAGGCTTTCTGTTTCCTGTCCATGATTGGGAACCGGCTGAGGATGGCCTCGTCGTCTTCTATGACAATGTATGGGAACTGCTTCTTGAACAGGTTCCTGAATATCTCAGGCGTGAGTTCCTTCCCAAGATATATCTCCTGCATGCAGAATATGTCAACCTTGTTTTCCCTGGCAATGTACTGGATCAGGTTTGCCGTTTCAACAGGCTCGACGAGGTGACGGAAGCCGCCGACATTGAGGCTCGCAATCTTGAAACTTCCTTCTGCCGGAACCTCTTTGCCGTGGTTGGAAGGACGCCAGAAGTAGGTGGCGTAATATATGGCAAAACCGATGGCGGAAAACAGGATAAGCAGAATCAGTGTATTAAGAAGGCTAAATTGGCGTAGTCTCATATTAGTGCTTTATTATTCGGCAAAAATAGTTACATTTGTCTAAGAAAAAAAACGAACACTAACTGTAATATATCCTTAACGTGACTGTACTTGTTTCAGGTGGTGCCGGTTTTATCGGTTCCAATCTATGTAATAGACTTTTGAATAAAGGGGAGACTGTCTTCTGTCTTGACAATCTCTTCAGCAGCTCGATTGATAATATAAAGCCACTTCTTGATCATCCAAGATTCCATTTCATTAACCTGGATATCGAGCAGGCCGGTCATCTCGTGATACCTGGTCTTGAGATGATTTTCAATCTGGCGTGCCCGGCTTCTCCGGTGCATTACCAGTATGATTCGGTGAAGACAATCCGTACATCCGTACTCGGTGCCATCAACATGCTTGACATTGCAGTAAGGACGGGCGCCAGAATCCTTCAGGCTTCAACTTCCGAAGTTTACGGAGACCCGCTGATCCATCCTCAGGTGGAGTCTTATTGGGGAAATGTGAACCCTTTGGGTGACAGGTCCTGCTATGATGAGGGCAAGCGCTGCGCCGAGTCCCTTTTCATGAATTATCACCGTCAGTACGGTACCAAGATTAAGATTATCCGTATTTTCAATACTTACGGACCTAACATGCTTGAAAATGACGGCCGCGTGGTCAGCAATTTCATTATGCAGGCCCTTACCGGCCGTGACATCACCATATATGGGGACGGAACACAGACACGATCCTTCCAGTATGTGGATGACCTGATCGAGGCAATGATCCGGGTTATGTACAATACCCCTGACGATTTTACCGGACCGGTCAATCTTGGTAACCCGGAGGAGTACACCATCAAGGAGATTGCAGAAAAGGTAATCGAAATGACTGGGTCTAATTCAAAAATAGTATATTTGCCTTTGCCTAATGATGACCCGACAAGAAGAAAGCCTGACATTACCCTCGCCAATTCAATG
>CADBMK010000049.1 GCA_902795785.1 uncultured Bacteroidia bacterium
CCTGTATATTTCCAGGTTGACAAAAAGGATTCCCTCATTGTCCTTTCAGTTGCAGACCAGGGCGCAGTTGCTGATTCAGCCTATTCAAAGGCTTATCAGAGGAACTATGTACCTCGTGTAATAAAGATGCTTCCTCTAACATATTCAGCCGACAGTTCGTCTGTAATCTTCGAGGTGTCTTCATTCGTTACCGAGGCCTTCCCTAAGGACAAGGACTTCCGCGTAAGCAAGGGCTCAGGTGAGGGTAAGACCACCTGGTATGGCGAGATGAAGTCGAATGCCAACAGCGTGTCCATCGTTCTCAACAACAATGTGGAGTTCATCCGCAATGTGTTATTTGGCTCAATCGTTACGGGCCACGGTACGGTGGGTGCAACGGTTTCATTCCTCCTTCTTCCGGAAAAACCTATGAGGCCGAGAATCCAGGACATCCGTATGGGCGTGTTCTCAACTTCAGGCGTAAATCGTAACAACAAGTATATACTCAGCGGAGACAAGGACGGATTCAGTTCATTCCGTATGGCCAACAGATGGCGTCTTGAACTTGCCGACACAGCCGCATGGCTTGCGGGAAAGAAGGTTGAGGTCAAGACTCCTATCGTCTGGTATGTGGATGATTCATTCCCTGAGAACTGGAAGCCGGCGGTAAGGAAGGGTATCCTTGCCTGGAACGACGCCTTTGAAAGAATCGGCCTGCTGAACGTCATGCAGGTGAAAGATTTCCCGTCAAAGGATGAAGATCCTGCTTTCGATCCTGACAATCTTGCATACAACTGCATCAGATACGTCCCTAATGCCGTGATGAACGCGCAGGGACCTTCTTGGGTGGATCCTACCACCGGTGAGATTCTCAACGCTTCCGTCATGATTCACAACGATGTCATCCGTCTTGTGAACAACTGGCGTTACGTCCTCACTGCACAGGTGGACGAGAAGGTACGCGCCGTCAAGATGCCCCAGGACATAATCGACGAGTCTTTGATCTATGTGGTTTCACACGAGGTCGGACACACTCTCGGACTTATGCACAATATGGCATCTTCACACGCTCTTCCTACTGAGAAACTCCGTGACCCTGAGTTCACCGCAAAATACGGTACGACTCCTTCAATCATGGATTACGCCCGCTTTAACTACGTGGCTCAGCCAGGTGACAAGGGCGTGAAACTTACTCCTCCTGCCCTTGGCGTCTATGACTACTATGTGATTGACTGGCTCTACCGTCCGGTTCCTCAGGCCAGGGATATGTTTGATGAGGCCAGGATTGCTGCCAAAATAATTGATGAGCACGAGGACGACCCTCTCTACCGCTATGGCGCGCAGCAGATTTCAGGCTCTTCATCATACGGCAATTATGACCCGTACGCCCGCTCTGAGGATTTGGGTGACGATCCTGTGAAGTCTTCAGATTATGGTATCGCAAACCTCAAGTATATCCTTGCAAATACCAACACCTGGCTTGCTGACCAGGATCCTGACTATACTCACAGAAAAGAACTCTATTCACAGATCGCCAGCCAGTATCTTCGCTATATGAACCACGTTCTTGCGCAGGTCGGCGGTATCGAGCTCTATTTCCCAGGCCCTAAGTCAAAGCACCTTCCTGCTGAGCCTCTTTCAAAGCAGACCCAGAGGAACGCCCTTAAGTGGACGGTGAACGAGCTCCGCCATATGGGCTGGCTCTCGGACAGAAGCCTTACTTCCCACTTCAACCTTTCTTCTCCGATTGTGAATACGGTGGCTCTCAATGTGGCTTCTAATTTTGTTGATGTGATTCCGGAAAAAGTGATGCTCTGCTCATCCCTTTCTGAGGACCCATATACTGTAAGACAGTACTTCGACGACCTTTACAATGAGGTTTTCGCTCCTGCCGGAAAACTCACTTCAGAAATGAAGACAGTTCAGAGGGAGATTGTCAGCAAGTCTGTTAAGCCAATCAAGAAGGCTCAGTCCGCTTCCCTCGCCGAGGATGAACTCGGAGAGGACAGAAGCCCTTATCAGGCAAAGATTACCGCCCAGTCTTATGACGAGACCAAGTCTTACTATGGTTATTTCGTTTCAAGGGTTCAGGCACTTGCCAAGGCACGCCGCAATTCGGCCGCTCCTGAGGACAGGGCTCACTATGATTACCTCTACAGACTTACAAAATCAGCAGATCCGGAATAATGAAAAGAATCATACTGTTTGCCGTGGCGCTGGGAACGTTTGCTTCCTGCGCCACTTTAAAAACTGGTGAATACAGTTTTCGTGTGGTGACCACTCAGGATGCCTTTGGACGCTGGTTTGATTCCACATTCGTAAAACCTTCCGCCAGAGCGTCTCTCCTTGCCGTAGAGAACGTCGTAGAACCAATGCGTGGCTCGGAAAACGTTGTCCTGGTGGATGCTGGAAATATGGGCGGAAACGGAAATGCCGCATTCTATTATGAGAATGTTGCAAAGAAGAGTATCCTCCCTGAGATTACTGACTATCTTGGTTATGACGCCCTCCTTCCGGAAAAGTCATATTTCAAGAACAACGGGGTGCGTTTCGTGGCTGCCCCGCTGGATGAGGCCCGTGCCTATGCAAAGAAGCATAAGGCCCACGTTGTGATTGCCGAGGTGGATGGAAACCGTTTTGACAAGGATAAGACTGAACTCGACGGCATTGACATCCTCATCGCCCACAATGACGGACGCACATATTCCAAGGTGATTGGCAATACCCTCGTGATTGATGCAGGAAGGGGAGTTCGTAAGGCCGGCAGCGCTAATGTCATCCTTGATTTCAAGGGAAGGAAACTCGTAGGCAAAAAGGTGGAAGGCGGACTTGTCTCAGTGGATTCTGACGTCACGTCCAGGGCAAGGGAGCATTTCAATGATGCGTACGCCGCAGTTACGTCCTTCTCACATTCCGTGGTAGGTCATCTTGACGTTGATTTAGACGTGAAGGAGGCTTTCAATGGACAGAGTGACTATATCAACTTCTATCAGAGCCTTGCCCTCGGTTATCCGGGAGTCGACCTCTGCTTCTCTTCTTTCCTGGCACTTGACGGAAAGATTGCAAAGGGTGATATCGTTTACAATGACATCATAAAGACACTCTATCCTTTTGATAACAGGATTACAGTCCTGAGTCTTTCCGGAGAGGAGGTGAGAATGTTCCTCGAAGCGTCATATGACCTCCAGATCCAGTTCCAGACTGGAGCCGGAAAGCCGTCTCCTGCAAACTTTGAGTTTGGTGGCGGAATCAATTACACGGTGGACGTGAATAAGCCTTACGGAGAGCGTGTTGTCATCTCTTCATTTGCCGACGGACGACCTTTCTCCCTTGACAAGAGATACAATGTGGCAATGACTTCATACAGGGCACTCGGCGCCGGATGGCTGCTTGACAAGGCAGGCCTTAAGACTACCGCTGACATCAAGGCAAGAGTCGTAGAGGAAGGCCCTTATTTCAAGACCCTGCTTTATGAGTATCTGAAGGCGAATCCTAACCTTACCCGCGAAAGAATCTCAGATCCTAAGGTGGTGGGTGAGTGGAAGTATATCCGCTAGGATATCTGGCTGAAATTTTTGGCAACCTTATATTTGCCCCTCTTGAGTTCCTGAACCAGAGGGGCATTTTTTGTGTCCGTCAGTTCCGGATCATCTTTCAGAATTGACTCGGCGTATTCCCTGGCTTCCTGAAGAAGCATTCCGTCCTTTGCAAGGGACGCTATGCCGAGGCTTACCGGGAGGCCGCTCTGCTGAGTGCCTTCCATATCGCCGGGACCGCGGAGTTTCATATCCTCTTCGGCCAGTTCGAAGCCGTTCTCGGTGGCGCACATAAGGTCTATGCGCTTTTGGCTTTCCCTGGAGATTTTCTGGCCTTTGACCAGGATGCAGAACGACGCGGCGGCGCCGCGGCCCACACGGCCTCGAAGCTGGTGAAGCTGAGACAGTCCGAATCTTTCCACGTTCTCGATGACCATCACGGATGCGTTAGGTACATCTACTCCCACTTCGATTACGGTGGTGGAGACAAGGATATTGGCCCTGCCGGATGAGAAGGCGTCCATATTGAACTGCTTTACTTCGTTTGTCTGCTGTCCATGGACGATGGCCACTTTGTAGTCAGGGAGAGGGAAGTGTTCCACAATGTCCTCATAGCCTTCTTCCAGGGCTTTGTAGTCCAGTTTCTCGTTCTCGAAGATAAGCGGATAGACGATGAATACCTGCCTGCCCTTTGCTATCTGGCTTTTCATGAAGCGGTAGAGTTCGGGCCTCTTTCCTTCCGCTATCTGAAGGGTTTGAATCGGTTTTCTTCCCGGAGGAAGCTCGTCAATTACGCTCACGTCCAAATCTCCGTAGAGAGTCATTGCGAGTGTCCTTGGAATAGGTGTGGCAGTCATCACGAGGATGTGAGGGGCAACGCCAGAGTTTCCCTTTGTCCAGAGTTTGGCTCTCTGTTCCACGCCGAAGCGGTGCTGCTCGTCGATGATCGCAAGGCCGAGCCTGTGGAAGGTGACGTTGTCCTCAATGAGGGCGTGCGTGCCTATTATTATTCCGATGGAGCCGTTCTCAAGGCCTTCGTGAAGGATTCTCCTGTCTTTTGCGGAGGTGGATCCTGTAAGAAGGGCGGCCTTGACTCCTGTCGGCGCCAGATATTTCTGTACGTTGGCAAAGTGCTGCTGGGCAAGGACCTCAGTAGGGGCCATGATGCAGGCCTGACAGCCGTTTCCTACTGCGATGAGGGCCGAGAGTACGGCCACCATCGTCTTCCCGGAACCTACGTCTCCCTGAAGGAGGCGGTTCATCTGATGACCGCTCATCATATCGGAACGGATTTCCTTTATAACCCGCTTCTGGGCTCCGGTCAGGTCGAACGGAAGGGCATTGTAGCAGGCGTTGAAAGCCTCTCCCACCTTCGGCATCGGTATGCCTACGGCGGAACGGCTGCGCACGTATTTCTGTTTGAGAAGAGCAAGCTGAAGGAGGAAGAGCTCCTCGAATTTCAGCCTTCTTACGGCCTTGGAAAGGTCGTTCTGACTCTTTGGAAAGTGAATGTTCCTCAAGGCGAACCTCTTTGGAACCAGCCCTTTGGCGTTAAGGATATAGTCCGGAAGGCTTTCCGGGACGTACTGGAGGCACTGGTCAAGAGCCGATGCCATCATCCTGTTCATCACCTTGCCCGTCACTCCGGAGTTCTTGAGCTTTTCCGTGCTGGTATAGACGCCTGTAAGCGTGCCCACGCCCATCGTTCCGGGTCCGCTTGGGGGAACGTCAACCTCGGGGTGGACCATGTTGAATCTCTGCCCATAGACGCTTGGCTTGCCGAAGAACACATAGGTGCCTCCGGTGGCCATTTTAGGGAACATATACTTTACACCCTTGAACCAGACCAGTTCCATCTCGCCGCTTGCGTCCTGGACTATGACGCTCATCCTTTTGACGAGGTTGAATTTGACGGCCTGGCCTCCACCCTGTGGAACGGTTCCGTCAGGCACCCTGTCATAGATGATGTTGCTTCCGACTCCGTACAGACGGACACGGACAATCCTGGCCATAATCTGTACGGCGGCTTCGGATGATGTGATTGAGGAGATTGAAGTGATTCCGCTCCTGTCGATGTACCTGAATGGATAGAACCCTATCAGGTCACCAAATGTCTTCAGCCCGAGTTCTCTGTCGATGAGAGCAGCACGGGTAGGCCCTATTCCGGGTAAGAACTGGATACTCGAATCAAGCGGATTATTCACTATTTGTCCAAGCTTGTGAAAATGAGCGGCAGAATATCGTCTACTTTCTCAAAAACCCAGATTTTCTTTGCTCCCGCAAGAATTATCTGCATAGGTCTGCCGGCCTTTTTCTGGAACTGGGCCATTACCTGCCTGCAGGCTCCGCAAGGAGTGGCAGGGGTGTCGCAGATTGTGTGGTGCGGGCCGCCCACGAGGGCGAGTGCTCTGATGCTTTTGTCAGGATAACGGGCGCCGGCTGCATACATCGCCGTCCTTTCGGCGCAGATGCCTGAAGGAAACGCGTCGTTTTCCTGGTTTGTGCCTGGAACGATTGTGCCGTCTTCAAGCCTTACGGCAGCGCCTACATTGAAATCGGAGTATGGAGCGTACGACGCTTTGGCCGCTTCAATGGCCGCCTCTACAAGCTCTCTCTCTTTTTCAGGAAGCTCGGCTGCGCAGGTGTATTCCCTGTACGCAATCTTTATTTCCTTTGTATCCATTGCTAAGAATCTGCTTTACACAAATATAGGCAATTATTTTTATTTGCTTATGACACCGGATCCAAGCATCTCGTCGTCCGAGGTGTTGTACCAGACTGCAAACTGTCCGGCCGTCATTCCGCGCTGAGGCTCGTCAAAGATGAAATACATTCCGCCATTGCGCCTGACTGCCCAGGCGTTCTGAAGAGGCTGACGGTAGCGGATGCGAACCCTGTAGCGGCGTACTTCGCCCTGA
>CADBMK010000050.1 GCA_902795785.1 uncultured Bacteroidia bacterium
CCGCTACGACCTCCTACCCTTGCTGCCTTCCGGCCCTGGGGGAATTCAGAGGGAGCTGGTCGTGTACGACTTTCCCTGAGTGCAAAGTTATAGTAAATTTCCTTTTCTGCAAAAATAGATTGCCTGATTACGCTATCTGAGGTTTGCCAGGACGGTTGTTGTCCTTGCGTGAATCCTCAAGGTGGCGATCTTCCATCTTATTGTCTTCAAGGTCATAATAGTTGCATCTGTTCTTGTAGATGTCAATGGCCATATAGATGGATGCCATCATAGAGCGTGGGTCAGCCTGGTCCCTTCCTGCAATCTCGTAGCCCGTACCGTGGTCAGGGGAAGTCCTGACGATAGGAAGGCCTGCGGTGAAGTTCACGCCGTCAGCAAAGGCGATGGCCTTGAACGGAATGAGACCCTGGTCGTGGTACATTGCCAGAGTGGCGTCGAAATGCTCGAAGTTACGCAGTCCGAAGTATCCGTCAGGGGAGTAAGGTCCGAAGGCGAGGATGCCCTCCTCGACTGCCGCCTGAACGGCAGGAAGGATGATTCTCTGCTCCTCGTCTCCGAGAAGTCCGCCGTCTCCGCAGTGAGGGTTGAGGCCGAGGACCGCAATCTTAGGAGAATCGATACCGAAATCCTTCATAAGGGAATCCTTCATAAGACGGAGCTTGGAGAGAATCTTCTCCTGGGAGATGCTCTTAGGCACGTCCTTGAGAGGAATGTGCTGGGTGACTACGCCAACCCTGAGGCTGCTGCTGACCATGAACATGGTAACGTCCTTGCAGTCGAAGGCGTCCATAAGGTACTCGGTGTGACCGGTGAACTTGAAGCCCTCGTTGGTCATCGCCCTCTTGTTGATAGGTGCGGTGACAAGGACGTCGATGTCTCCGTTCTTGATGTCCTCCAGGGCTGCGTCAAGAGCCTTGATGGCGCTTTTCGCAGATTCCGGTGTGGCCTGTCCCGGCTCCACATAGACGTTGTCAGGGAGGCAGTTCACGATATTGATCTTCTTGGGCTTGGCCTGATTGGCAGCATTGATCACATAGGTATCCATGTTGTCAATCTCGTGGAGAAGCTTCTTGTAGAATCCGAAAATCTTTGATGATCCGTAGATTACTGGTGTGAAGGAATCCAGGATGCGCGCGTCGGCAAGCGCCTTGATGATGACTTCGTATCCGATGCCGTTTCCGTCACCCTGTGTAATTCCGACTATAGGTTTGCGATATGCCATATTACAAGTATTAATCAAACAAATATACAGAAAATTTAACGTCCCTCATAGCCGTAATCCTCCGGAAGGTCCGTCTTCTGGTAGGCGGCAACTGCAAGGCGGTCGCACCTTTCGTTCTCCGGATGGCCTGCGTGGCCCTTCAGCCAGTGGAAGGTGACGTTGTGGCAGCGGTACACCTGGAGGAACCTCATCCAAAGGTCAGGGTTCTTCACCTTGTTGAACCCCTTGGCCTCCCAGTTGCGGAGCCAGCCCTCGTTGATGGCCTTCACCACATAGGAAGAATCTGACCAGACTTCAACGGTGGCCCTGTCCCATTTGATGGCCTCCAGCCCCACTATGACCGCCAGAAGTTCCATGCGGTTGTTGGTGGTTTTGGCAAAGCCTCCGGACATTTCCTTCCTGGCCGGACCGCACTGAAGCACAACGCCGTAGCCCCCGGGACCCGGGTTGCCGCTGGCCGCTCCGTCGGTGTACAGATAGATTGTGGGTTTGTTTTCCATAGCCTCAAATTTAGTCAAACTATTAAATAAAATTGGTTAAATTTGTAAGTTATGTTTGGACTTTTTAAAAAAACATACAGCCTGGCAGACCTCGGCATAGCACGCGGTGCGGTGGACCATCACTCGCATATCCTCTTCGGGGTGGACGACGGCGTCAGGACTCTGGACGAGAGCCTTAAAACTCTGTCCCTCCTTGAGCAGCAGGGGCTTAAGACCCTCTGGCTCACCCCTCACACAATGGAGGACGTGCCTAATACCACAGAGGACCTCAAGGCTCGTTTCGAGGAACTTAAAGCAGCCTATAATGGCCCGGTTGAACTTCGTCTTGGGTCTGAATATATGATAGACACCCTTTTCGAAGCCCGTCTGGAGCAGGGAGACCTTCTGATTCAGGGAAAGAACAGGGTCCTTGTGGAGACTTCCACCTGGAATCCGCCAATCGGCCTCTGGGACGTCCTTCAGAGAATCAAGTCCAAGGGCTACTTCCCGATGATCGCCCATCCTGAGCGTTACAACTATATGAAGGACAGTGATTACGACCGTCTCAGGGAAATGGGCTGCCTTTTCCAGTTGAACATTCCGTCCTTCCTCGGGCTCTACGGCGAGCATCCAAAACGCAAGGCCGAAAAGCTCCTTTCCAAGGGCTATTACGATATGATAGGCACTGACTGCCACAGGTTCTCCATGATGGAGCAGATCTTCTCAAGGAAATGTCTGGAGAAGAAAGATGCCGACAGACTTGCCGAACTTTATAAGTTTGAATAGCAATGAATATTCTTGTGACAGGCGCCAACGGACAGTTAGGCACCGAAATGCGCAACTACGCCGCCGCCAATCCCGGCGACAGATATGTTTTCACGGACGTCAACTCACTTCCGGACGTTGAAACCGTCCCTCTTGACGCCACCAACATCGAGGCGGTCCGCATCACCTGCGACAACGAGAACATCGACGTCATAGTCAACTGCGCCGCCTACACCAACGTTGACAAGGCGGAGGACGATATGGCGATGGCCGAGCTCATCAACGCCACCGCACCGTACAACCTGGCCACCGTAGCCGCCGAGCGCGGAGCCACCCTCATCCACATCTCCACCGACTACGTGTTCAAGGGCGATGCCTCCGTCCCGTACACCGAGGACATGCCAACCGAGCCTACCGGAGTCTATGGAGTGACCAAACTCAAGGGAGAGAAGAGGATTGAGAAGTCAGGCTGCAAGTCCATCATCATCCGCACCGCCTGGCTCTACTCGCCATACGGCAGGAACTTCCTCAAGACGATGATGAAGCTCACCGCCG
>CADBMK010000051.1 GCA_902795785.1 uncultured Bacteroidia bacterium
CCAGCCGGAAAAATGGTCTGACAAAGCTCTGGAAATGCTCAAGAACGACGGGAGCAGAATCGTAAGGGTATGCGCATTCAACGTTCTCCGTTCACTTGCTGATAAAAATGCCGAGCAGGCCATAGTAACGGCCACAAGGGATTCTTATGAAGCCATCGTGCGATACGGTATTCTCTTTGCCGCGGAATATGCCGATGCCGGAACAGACGGCTGCGTTGAGAAAGCCGTGAAGAAAATTCATGACCAGAATCCTGAGCTTCTGAGAGCAGGCATGCAGGCACAGACAGCCCTGAGGGTAATCGACGGGCATCCGTACCTCAAGAAAGAAGCAAATACGCTGAAAGACAGAAGTAAGAGCGACAACGCCAGGATAATGTCAATGAGGACGTTCAGGAACAACAGGGACCCAAGGGTTGTGGAGGACCTTATCAAAATAGCGGAAGACGCTTCCGAAAGCATTGAAATAAGGAAAAACGCCTGCGAAGTCCTCGGGTGGTACAACCACTCAAAAACACGCCGGACCATAATCGATTCTTTCAGTAATTACTGTAAAAATAGCGGGATTCCAGCTCCGATTATTGAAGAAATGTCAAAAACATCATCAAGACTTCAGAATATTTTATAAATTTGCGGGATTATTAACCATACACCCAAAAACATGACAAAAAAATTATTCGCCGCCATTTCCATCGCAGTATTGGCAATTACCGGCTGTTCCGACAAGAATATGGAACGTCAGGATCCTGAAGATGCAAAGACATACTTCATCAACGCCGCTGAAAATACAATGAAGGACCTTGATGCAGCAAACTTCACCGAGGCCTTCGCATTCATCGACTCAACAATCGTCGCTCTTGATGAATCAGACGCCCCTGATTCTCTCCGTAAGGTTATGGGCAGGACTCTCAAAGGCCTGATAACCGTTAAAAAAGACACAACAGTCAGGAAATACAAGGCTGTGGTTGTCCCTGATAACATCATGGATATCAGATACACTACAAACGGTTTGTTCAGTCTTTCTGCATTCAACAACCTCTACACAGTTGACGCAAAGGGCAACTGCACTGTTGCAGACAGCAAAGCTCTTTCAGTGGTTCTCAACAATTCAAAACTCGGAAAAATCGAACTTACCATCACCAAGTCTTCAAAAGAGACTTATGTCAAGATTCATGAGCAGGTTAACGACACTACAGACTACGACCTCTTTAAGGACGTGAAGTATGGACAGGTTGGAAGGTTTATGATTGAGGACGGCGTGATTGCTGTCAAGGTCCCTGAAAACATCAAACTTACCGCAACCCTCAACGGCAAGGAGATTGTTTCAACAACAGTAAATGCACATCTTGACGTAGATGATGCATTGATGTACAACAGCGAATACGATATGGATGTAATCCGCAAGGCAAAAGGAAGCCTTTCTTTCACCTTTGCCGCTGCTGGTTACAAGATAGGTCTGGAGCAGGCTGCCGTAGACACAAAGGACGCCAAGATTAAGATTGCCGTTTACAAGGGGAAAAAGACCCTGGTTGCAGTTGAAGGCAAGGTCAAAGGATATCAGATTAATAAAATTGACGTCACAAAGGATGTTGCAGTCATGCCTAAAAAGTATGGCTTCAACGCAGAATCTGCAAGTGTCAATGTAAACATTCACGACGAAGTCCATGCAAAGGTTAACGTCGACTGGGAAACCATCGGAAAGTTCATGTCATTCGATCCTGCCAAGAAGACCCAGGCTGAAGTTGACGCATTCCTTAATGGCATCAATGAGGAAATCGAGGCCGGTGTATACTTCGCAGACGACACCAAGCAGGCCGATGTCATCCTCCAGGCTGTGAAGAAGGATGGATCATACTCTCTGATTCCATGCCTCCAGTTCACAAAGGACGAAAGCATATACACCCTTGAAGAGTACTTCACATCAAAGGAATTCACGGATGTGATTCTCGAGGGAATGCAGCTCATGAGCGATTTCATGGCAATAATGCCAAATTTTGGAGAGTAATTGAGGAATAAATTAAGTATATACATTCGGTTTGTTTCGATTGTCCTGACAATGTTTATCTGTCAGGAAATGTCGGGGCAAACCGATTCTTTATTTACGGAGCTTGACAGTTCCACTGTCTGGACAAGGAAAAACCAGGGATTAATGAAGCCTAAATCAGGCGGAATACTGAGCCTGGACATGAAGCAGATGGACCTGCTTCCAAAAATCCTCGGGACGGCGGATCCGGTCCACTACGCAAGCCTTCTTCCGGGAGTACAGACAGCCTCGGAGATGGACGGTTCCGTACACATCCTCGGCAGTGAGAACGCCCACAATTTCATAGCTCTAGGCAGTGTCCCGATATATGGTTCAAACCATCTGCTCGGGCTGTTCTCGGTCTTCAATTCCGACCATTTTGAATCAATGGACTTCAACAGGAACGCCCAAGGCGTATCCCGGCTTGGAGGAGAATTGAGAATGGAACTGAAGAAAAAGATTCCGGAGAAAGTGGCGATTTCAACCTCGCTCGGCCCCGTTGCCGCACAGGCCACTGCTGCCCTGCCGCTGAACAGGAAAACCGCCGTATTCGTTTCCGGCAGACGGTCGTTCCTGAACCAGGTGTACCACAATCTCCTGACCGTTGACAACACAACGCTTGAATACGGATTCACAGACCTGAACGCCACCGTACTCTTCAAGCCCGGGAAAAACGACATTATCATTGTAAACGGGTATTACGGTAACGACGACGCATCCACGGAATCGAAAAAGGATGCGGTAGACACCTGGACCGCGTGGGGAAACAAGGCGGCTTCCGTAGATTGGATAAAGCAGTTGGGGGACGTAACAATAAATCAGACGGCATACATAACCAGCTATTCGTTCGACGGCAAGATGAATCTCGGAACAAGTTCCCTGAGAGTACCGTCTTCAATACAGTCCTGCGCATATAAGGTTTCCGCCACGGCAGGCGGATTCAGGATTCAGGATGAAATCATACGTCACAAAGCCAATCCCCAGACGCCCCAGACAACCGGCACGTTCCTGATAAACAACGACCCTGAACATCAGAAAGGAGTTGAAAACACATTCTACGCCTCGTATGGGTTCAGGCTTCACAGGGATTGGAAGGCTGAACTGGGGCTGGGTGTTCCGGCTTTATTCGCTGAAGGCAGAAACTACATCTTTGCAGATCCGTCAGCAAGCGTCACTTACCAGATGTACGAGCGGGGAAAGATCACATTGGATGCCGGATTGCGCCATCAGATGCTGTTCCAGACAGGATTCACCGACATGGGTCTTCCGACAGAATTCTGGTTCCTGGCCGGGAAGCACGCCGACCCACAGTCGTCAGCATACATCAATGCCGAATACTCCAGAAACCTCGGCCACGGAGAATGGGAAGTCAGGGTATGCACCTACTACAGGCACCTGACCGGACAGATCGAATATAAAGGAACGCCTTTCGACCTGATCAGCACCACATACAGCCTTGACGACGTCCTTCTCAAAGGCAATGGCGACAATTTCGGTGCAAACATAATACTGACAAGGAACGTAGGCCCCGTGACAGGCTGGATATGCTATTCGTTCGGCAAAGCCCTCAGAAAGTTTCCGGAGCTGTCCCAGACAAGGCGATATCCTGCAAACCACGAGAGGGTTCACGAATTTGACGGAGTAGCCACATGGAAGAAGGGCGACTGGGATTTCGGAGGCACCCTGGTTTTGGCATCCGGCAGACCGTTCACCCCGGCAGACTATATCTACCTGTATTCAAAACAGATTCTCGTAGATTACGGAGAGCATAACTCCGACCGTCTTCCAATATACGCAAGACTCGACCTTAGCGCCAACTGGAATTGCTTTAAGACCAGATTCGGAGAAGGTGGAGTCAACTTCTCCCTGTATAACGCCCTGGGTTGCCCTAACATCTACTCCTACACTATCCACTTCAGCGAAAGGAGCGATTCATTTTCATACATGGGCAGGAAATCATTCATGAGATTCCTGCCGTCAATCAGCGTATATTTCAAGATATGAGGAAACTGATGTTCATACTTATGCTGATTCTCTCGCTTTCAGGCTGTGACAAGGATTTCAGCAACGATGAAATAAAACTGGTCGTGGACGGATACATCGACGACGGAGGTAATCCTGTCATATTCGTGACCACTACCCTGCCGGTAAGGGACGGCGCCACCGGAATGAAGGACATCAAGGACCACCTTGCCATCTTCGGCAAAATCACCATAACGGTTGACGGAGTGACAAGGGTAATGACAGCCACCCCGAAAAGCACCCTGCTTCCTCCGTACGAATACACCCACTACAGCCTGACAGGTGAGGCCGGCAAGTCATACACCATCGACGTCACGTATTACGACCTCCACGCAACCGCCACAACGACGATACCACAGAAAACGGAGCTGGATGAAATCTGGACCGAACAGATTACAGATTCCCTGTACACCATCAAGGCCAGATTCACAGACAGGGAAGGCAAAGGGGACCATTACAAATTCTTCTCGTACTGTG
Source organism: uncultured Bacteroidia bacterium (assembly GCA_902795785.1). Classification (GTDB taxonomy): domain Bacteria; phylum Bacteroidota; class Bacteroidia; order Bacteroidales; family UBA932; genus Cryptobacteroides. Next base: position 4,520 of record CADBMK010000051.1, read on the forward strand.
AAGGAGAGACCTATACCAACTACGGTTCGTGCATGCTGGGTCTGATTGACGATGCGGATCTCAATGACAGCGTGGTAGAAGCCACCGTTTACAGGCCAGTTACCATGGACACAAGGTCTTACAGCCCATATTTCAAAAAAGGGGAAACGGTTTACATAAAGTTCTGCACCCTGGACGAGGACAGCTACGAATTCTGGAAGGATTTCGAGACTCAGCGTCTCGGATCCAGGATCGCCCTGTTTCCTAGTTCCAATAATATTCATCACAATGTAGAAGGCGGTCTGGGTCTCTGGGCCGGCTATGGAGCATCATTTTATACCGTACACATACCTGAGTAAGGCCCCACATTTCCGCGGTGGAAAATTGTGGAAAATAGTGGAAGCGAATGGAAAATTATTTATATCTTTGTCGTATAGCGTGAAAGATATAAGTAAAACCAGGTATGACCACATTCATCGGCGAATACACAGCAAAGGTTGACGACAAGGGAAGAGTTGTATTTCCTGCGCCGTTCAAGTCCCTTATGCCCGCTGACGGTGACATGAGATTCGTCATCCGGAAAGATATTTTCGGAGACTGTCTGGAGATGTACACCTATGCGGAGTGGGAACGCCAGAGCGAAGAGGTCAAAGCCAAACTCAATTTCTTCAACAAGGAGCACGCTATGTTCTGGAGGGAATATATGCGCAACCGTGCACTGGTGGAACCGGATGCAAAACTCGGTCGCATATCTATCCCCGGAAAACTTCTCAATACAATTGGTGTAACCAAAGAAGTAGTGTTCTCAGGCAACGATTTCAAGATCGAAGTGTGGGCCAAGGAGAAATTCGAGGCTTCAGCACTGTCGGACGAAGAGTACGTAAAAATTGCCGGGAAACTCTCTGAAAAATAAAGAGGGGGACGGGTAATGTCAGAATATCACACACCAGTGCTATTGAACGAGAGCGTTTCTGCTCTTGTAACCAATCTATCGGGAACATACGCTGATGCCACTTTCGGAGGAGGTGGCCATACTGCCGGGATTCTTTCACGCTTAAACCCCGACGGTAGGGTCATCGCCTTCGACCGTGACACAGACGCATTGAAAAACAAGCCGGACGACGACCGTCTTGTTTTGATACACAACAACTTCCGCTTCATTCAGAATTATGTCCTTGCAGAAGGCTACAAGGAAGGCATCGACGGCGTTCTCGCCGACCTCGGAGTGTCATCGCACCAGTTTGACACCGCAGACCGCGGATTCTCTTTCCGATACGACGCTCCCCTGGACATGAGGATGAACACCGCAGCAGGTGAAACCGCCGCAGACCTTGTAAACAACAGGAGCCTCGAGGAAATTGAAAAGATTCTCAGAATCTACGGAGAGGTGGACAATTCCAGGAAAGTGGCCCAGCTGATCGTGGCGGCCCGCGCAAAGGCGCCGATCCTGACCACTGGACAGCTGGACGAGGCTATCGCCCCGGCAATGCCGAAATTTCAGGAGCACAAGACGCTTGCAAGGGTCTACCAGGCATTCCGAATCGAGGTAAACCAGGAAATGAGGTCCCTCGAGAAATTCCTCGAAGGAGCCACGGCATCTCTCAAGCCTGGCGGAAGACTTGTCGTCATAACCTATCACTCACTCGAAGACAGGATGGTCAAGAACTTCATCAAGGCAGGAAATGTTGAGGGTGAGGTGAAAAAAGACGTATTCGGCAACATCCTGGCTCCGCTTCAGGCAGTGAACAGGAAACCTATCCTGCCTTCGGAGGAAGAGATTGCATCCAACACCAGGGCAAGAAGCGCAAAACTCAGGATTGCCGAAAAGATTTCAAAGGAGGGCAGGTAATGGAGAAAAGGACAATCTTCGTTTCAATCCTCCGCGGAGACTTCATGACGATCATTCCGTTCTCGAAGTACTTCATCCACATCATCTGGGCCTTTGTCCTGGCCTTTCTGGTGATTTTCATCAGTATGAGGATAGAGACAACCCTGGCCAAGGAGGAAGAGGGAAAGAAAAGACTTCAGGACATGGAGATCTATCATGCGCAGAAGACTGTCGAACTCGTCAGTCTTGGCAGAATGACAACAGTTCAGAAAATGCTGGAGGAGAAGGGGTCAAAGGTTACGATCCCGGAGAAGCCGGCGATAAAGATAAAGTAAGGGATGAGCATTTTCGACAGACTAAAGAAGGATGAGGACAGGATTGGCGCAATTCTGTACATCATCTATACGCTGTGCCTTATCCTGGCGGTTATTGTACTGCTCAGGATCCTGTGGGTGCAGTTCTTCTTCCGTCTGGACGACAGCACCGCGGCACTCTTCAGGCCAAGGTCCCAGAAAGTGGTCATCGAACCGAACCGAGGAGCCATCCTCGCCTGCGACGGACGTCTCCTTGCGATGTCAACCCCTATGTACCAGCTCTGCATGGACTGCTCCGTACAGAAGGCCGCTTTCAAGAACAAGCCTGAGAAAGAACAGGAGTGGAGGGCAATGGCCGCAAAGCTCTGCGATTCCCTCTGCGTGGTCTTCCCCGAAAGGAGCGCCGGAGACTGGTACTCTTTCATAATGGGCCTCAGGCTCAGCAACAGCCGATATGCCAAGATCGGTCCGATGATAGACCACGGCACGCTTCAGAGGGTCAAGAAGTTCCCTCTGTGGAACCTCAAGAGTTACCGCAGCGGACTCATCGTGGAGAAGCAGGACACCCGCCAGTACCCATACGGAGTGCTTGCAAGAAGAACCATCGGCTATGTGAAGGACAACAGCAAGAGCAACGGCAACAACCTTGTCGGACTTGAGGGAAAATACAACGAGACCCTTCACGGAACCGAAGGCTCCGAATGGATGAGGCTCGTGGACAAGAGAAGGATGGTCCGTGACTACGACAGCACCTATGTGGAAGCCGAGGACGGACTTGACATCAAGACAACCATAGACATAGACATTCAGGACATAGCCGACAGGGCTCTCAGAAGGCAGATTGCCAAGGATTCCACCGGAATCGCCGGAGGAACCGCCATCATCATGGACGTTAAGACCGGAGCTATCAGGGCTATGGTCAACGTTTACAAGGACAAGAAGACAGGACAGATCGGAGAGCGCTACAACTATGCCGTGGGCAGATCCGGAGACCCGGGTTCCGTATTCAAGACAATTACCCTGACCGCCTGCATGGACGACGGCTACGTCCATTCCGTAGAGGAGACGATGCCTACCAACCACGGACGCTACGGCGTGAAGGGAAAACTCTTCGACCAGCACGTCTACGACCACGAGAAGCAGGAGAAAACCGATGAAATCAGCATCATCGACGGACTCAAGGTTTCTTCCAACCTCGTATTCCACGACCTCGCCGTCAAATACTACAGGCATCAGCCTGAAAAGTTCATCGAGAAACTCAATCAGTACCATCTTCTGGACAGGTTTGCCTTCGACCTCGACGGCCTGAGCAAACCGACATACAACAAGCCGGGCACTCCGTCCTGGAGCGGAGCCTCACTTGGTACGATGGCCTACGGATACAGTATCACTCTTACTCCGCTTCACGTGCTGATGTTCTACAACTCCATCGCCAACCACGGCAAGATGATGAAACCGTATCTGGTGGAAGACATCGAGAGCCACGGTTCGGTCAAGAAGCATATGGGTCCAAGCGTGTTGAACTCAAGCGTCTGCTCAAGGTCCGTTGCCGACTCGGTTTCCAGGGCACTCAGAGCCGTTGTGCGTGAAGGAACCGGAAGGCTCAGCCTTGGAAAGGCCAAACTTCCCGTGGCAGGAAAGACAGGAACCGCCAGGGTTGTACTGGAAAAC
>CADBMK010000052.1 GCA_902795785.1 uncultured Bacteroidia bacterium
CCGGCGGACTCGCAGCGAACACTGAATACAGCGTTTATTATCTTTCCGGAAGCACAGAGGATGACGCCAACTATTCAGAAATCCTTGGAACGATAACCTCTGACAGCAATGGAGCAGCCAAATTTGCCTGCGCCGCCCACGCTCAAACCGGAACGTTATATCATTCTATCCGTTTCATAAACGGCTCGGACTGGAGATATATTAGGCTTGGAGAAAAAGCCCTGACCAACAAGGTCTACAAAATCAGTAGGGCTGCCAGCGTAACCCAGAGCGACGCAATCAGGCCTACAATCACCGATTACCCGGAAAACACAATTTATGACCATGGAACTACCATTCAAGCTTCCAACTTCGAAAAGCCTCTTTCATTTACAGTAAGCGGCTTCAGCAGGCACTATAGCATCAGCGTGAGTGACTACACAACCTGCACCGTCAAGCTCAGGAATTTGACCGCTTACTACAATAACTCCGGTCATTTCCTCTCTTCCACCAGGGACATTACCATTGACATCGAAGGAGAAAACGTTCTTATCTGCCCTAGTTGCGATTGGGCCATATCCAACAGATGGTACGGTGACATACATGTAACAGGAAACGGAACCCTCACAATCGTCAACGCCACACAGTGGAAATGCGGCGGAATCGCAGGCAACAACTTCTACGGATCATGGCTTATTGACGGCCTGGCCGCAGCCGGCACCACAATAGACGTCACAGATTATACTCAAAACAGCGACGGCAAATACATCAGAACGTTCCACGTATCTACTGAATAAGCGTTCACCCGATTCACAACAATAATCACACAACAGAGAAGCGTCCCTCTACCGAAGGACGCTTCTTTAGTTTAATGCCGCTTTAACAAAGCTATTTCTTATTGGTTTTGGGCTTGGAGATGGCCTTGTCAAAATCATCCCTGTTCATTTTGCCGTCAAGGTAAATAAACGTGGCATCGTCTTTCTCATAAGTGAACATGACGAAACCGCTTACAAGCGTTTTTGTCCCGGAAGTGTACAGCTTGACTGTCTCCCCTGAATCCTTGGCTTCCATAAGAAGCTCGAAATTGCCGTTCTTTACAAACTTGTCTATATCTTCCTTCAGGGAAGCACTAATCTTATGGTTCTCGCTGTCAATCAGATAGAGTCCCGAAAGAGACTGGATAACAGGTGTAAGGTTCACATCCTCTCCATGGAGATTGATGCCCGGAACCTTGCCCATCATACGGAACATCGCCGGAGAGATATATACGGCGCTTACTCCCTCAGCCTCGGAGTATTTCATATAAATGGACTTTGCACTCTGAGCAAAAGACGATATGGTTGTGAGCAGCAATGCTGCAAATATGATTATGCGTTTCATTATTCTGTCGTTTTATTGATTATCTCTATAGTTTTCTCTGCAGTCTCATCCGCCTTGGATGCCAGATCCATACCCACGGCCATTTTATCCGATATCATCTGGAAGGCATCCTCCACCTGGGCATAGGCCAGATAAGGGTCGTTGTAGGTATCCTTGAGCCTGCTGTCTTCAATCCTGTAGATGACAAAGGCTGTGGCCAGGGAAGCCGCAACTGCAACTGAAGCATAAGGAAGCCATCCACGACGGTTCTTCTCAGCCAGGGTCTTTTCCTCCACGGCCGACTTTGCGGCAAGAGATGCCCTGATCCGGTCTTCCAGACCTTCCGGGACGGCCACCCTGGATTCAACAGCGGCAACCTCCAGTTCTTCAAGACTCATCTTTTCTATATCCTCAATTCTTTTCATACTATAGATTTGATTTTAGACCTGGCCTGCGAGAGCAGAACCCTGCAGGTAAGATAATTAATTCCTGTCCGCTGAGAGATTTCTTCATAAGAAAGCCCCTCAACCGTGCGCTGTATCAGCACCTCCCGCTGTCTCTCCGGCAGGGCTTTAACCGCCTCCAGTACCTTGTTCAGACGGGTTTTGGCGTCAATCTTCTCCTCGGTTGCCGCCAGGTATTCCCTGTCCGGCATTTCCTCGGGATGGCTCATCAGCCTGGCCCTTCTCATCCTGTCAAGGCACAGATTCTTCAGCATCCGGATACAATAGGCCTTCGGCGATTTCACCTCATCAAGGCTGCCTCGGGCTTCCCATAGTTTGGAATACACCTCCTGCACGGCATCTTCCGCATCGGTTTCGGATTCCAGCATATAAAATGCAATCCGATACAGAATCTGTGCAAGCGAGAGATATTCAGTATGGAACCTGGACTCAGTCATCAGATGAGAGTTTTGCCACGGCATCCATTGAGATGGAACCGAAGATGCATATCAGGGAATAATCAGACGGGCTGAACAGCACAAAATCCTTTATAGAACCCACCTTTTCATCCATCAGGCCGTACATCCTGATCTTGTCACCGCTGTCACCTGCCTCCATAAGCAGTTCACTGCCTGAAAGCGCATTCTCCAGCCTGCGGGAAATACGCGCCCTCACCGGTGAGGAGCAGGATTCATAGTCCATAACGGTTATGCGGTGTATTCCCTTCATAAGGTCAAGCGCCTCCCTGGCATCCGGGTCATCCTTCGCTGCGAATCTGATAGCCTGCTTCAAAGCAAATGTCGAGAACCTGCCAAGACTCACAAGATCCACGCCCTCATAATTCTTGCATTCAGACATGGCAAACATCACACCTGACTTTGACACGGTCTTCTCTCCCGTACGGGCAAATCCCTGCATGGCGAGAGAGAATAATAGTATTATTAGCAAATAACGTTTCATACAATTCATTTTACTTAATACAACTGCCGTGTGATGCGCGCAAATCAAACGGTCCGATAATAAGACTGACAACCATTCAATTTGTTAATTGCAAATATCAAAAATAATAACTTATTATCTTTGCATTCGAAATATGAATAGAAAATACCTGTTTTTTGACATAGACGGAACGCTGGTGGCGGGAGGCTACGAGCACGCATACATACCCGAATCCACCAAAGCTGCCATAGAGCAACTAAGAGCGGCCGGACATTTCCTTTGCATTTCAACCGGAAGGTCCCAGGCAATGGGGCTTGGCTTCATGGAGGAACTGGGCTTCGAGAACATGATCAGCGACGGAGGATACGGGATTACCCTTGGAGGAAAGATACTCGGCATCACTTCCCTGCCCCCGGAGAAGGTTCGTGAAGCCATACGCGAGGCGGAGAGCCTTGGCTTCCCGTGGGGAGTCCAGATTGACAACTCCACGTCAAGGCAGGTTCCGGACGAAAGGTTCTACGAATTCACGCACGACACCTATATGGGGACAACTGTGGTCCCTGGCCTCAACATTGACGATTATGACACCTTCTACAAGGCATATATCGCCTGCTATTATCCCGATGAATACAAGATGAAGACGCTCAAGGATCTGCCCTGGGGACGTTTCCACAAAGAGTACTTCTTCATAGAGCCGTCAGACAAGGGCTATGGTGTCAAAAAGATAATGGACCACTTCAACGCCCCATACAAAGACGCCATCGTTTTTGGCGATGCAGCCAACGACCTGTCCATGTTCTGTCCGGAATGGACAAAGGTGGCCATGGGCAACGCCATACCTGAACTTAAAGAAAAAGCGGATTTCGTCACCACAAACGTAGACCAAGACGGAATCTGGAATGCCTGTGTCCGCCTTGGTCTTGTAAAATAGCCGAATTCCGAGAACCGGTTAGAAAGTCAGCATTAATCCAACTCCATGGGGTTGTAATCCCACACGAACGGATGCAGTCATCTGACTTTTATTATTATAATCTTCCGCTATCCAATGAAGACGGCTTGAGCCTATTATTCCAAAGGGAATACCTACATCAATACATACACAGCCGGCAACCAACGCCATACATCCTGCATACAGCATAAATGCTTCTGACGTTGAAAGGCAATCCGGCTGTTCACCAACTCTATCAACCTGCAATAACATCGATGTGAGTCCGGCAACAGCAACACAAGCACCTGTTACACACAGCCTTTTTGCAACGATGCGCTGCTTCATAGCCCCCACATACGTGTCGTTATATACATCAGTTCCTATGACGGATTCCATCTGAGACGGGTCAATTCTACTTCCATTAATGAAAAATGATCCTCTCTCGTATGTCATGCCGGCATTTTGCGCTGACATAACAATTCCGCAGGAGAAAAAGAGTAACAGTGTAATGATGATGTTCTTCATATTGTTTAATGTAATAATTTACTATTCTAGACAATATTAATATCTTATATCTGACTCGGTGTCCAAATGCGTTCAAATTTTGTCCAAATGCGTTCAATTCTCAATAAACAGCACTCAAAACCATCAAATCAAGGGTACACCTTTCCAAATATTCATTATTTTTGAATTATAACCTGAGGCCCTATTTATTTCGACCCCAGAAAACTAACCACACAGTAATCAACCCAACAATCTGAAAATGCCTGATTACATCAGATTTGACATAGGCTATTTCAGAAACTGGACAAGCGCTTCAGGAAAGATAA
>CADBMK010000053.1 GCA_902795785.1 uncultured Bacteroidia bacterium
GCCGCCATCGCAACCGTAATAGCACAGGTCTGCGCCCTGGCATACGTGCTGAAGTTCTTCAGCAACAGAAACAACTTCATGCACTTTCCTAAGCGCTTCATCTCCCTTGACACCAGACTGGCGCGGGCATCCCTCGCCATCGGAATGGGGCCTTTCCTAATGAACTCCGCCGCCTGCATGGTAACGATGTTCATCAACCTCCAGCTCCATAAATACGCCGGAGACCTGAGCATAGGTGCCTACGGCATAATCAACAGGATCAGTTTCCTGTTCATTATGATCAACATGGGCCTCAACCAGGGAATGCAGCCTATCGCAGGTTTCAACTACGGAGCCCGAAAATACACCAGGGTAAGGAAGGTCTTCTACCTGACCGCCATCTGCGCTACCGCAGTGACCACGCTTGGATTCATCGTATCGGAATTCTTCCCTGTATTTGCCGTAAAAGCCTTCACTAACGACCCTGCCCTCATAGAAATAAGTTCCAAGGGCCTCAGCGTCGTAAACCTGGCAATTCCTCTGGTTGGATTCCAGATGGTAACCACGAACCTGTTCCAGAGCCTCGGAATGGTGAAGAAATCCATCTTCCTGTCACTGTCCCGTCAGCTGCTGTTCCTCATCCCGACCATTTATTTCCTACCGGAAATACTGGAAGCCAATGGAATCGCCGGAGTAAACGGCGTATGGCTCGGCTTCCCTGTTTCCGATTTGTGCTCAATAATGTTATCGTCCACCCTGCTCATCCGCCTGTTCTCAAAGTTCAGGAAGTTGAACGACGGTGACGATCCGTCAGCGCTTGGCGGCATAAACTAATACCAATGGCAGAGAAGAAAAAAATAATCATCAACGTGGGGCGCCAGTTCGGAAGCGGCGGCCACCTTGTTGCGGAGGAACTCGGCAGGAAACTGGGCATTCCAGTCTATGACAACGAGTTGATCATCAAGGCTGCGGAAGACAGCGGATTCAGCAAGGACATCCTGACCCAAAGCGACGAAAACAGGTCGATGTTCAACTTTTCAAGCTTCTTCGCCCTTAGCAAATACGGTCCGTCGGAAAACTACATCGATGACAACAGCCTCTTCAAGATTCAGAGCGACGTAATCCGTCAGATTGCACAGAAGGGGTCGGCTGTATTCGTGGGAAGATGCTCAGACTATATCCTCAGGGATATGGACTGCTGTCTGGACGTGTTTATCAGCGCACCTCTGGAAGACAGGAAAGCAAGGGTTTCCGAGAGGAACGGAATCAGCCTGGAAAAAGCCGAAGACCTTTGCAGGAAAAAAGACAGGACCAGAGAGACCTACTACAACTATTTCACGTTCCAGAACTGGGGTGTGGCATCGAACTACGACCTCTGCATCAATTCCTCAATACTCGGAATTGAAGGAACGGCGGACATGATTATCAACTTTGCCGAAAAGGAAGGCAGACTTTAAATGACTAAATCCGGAATAAGACTCGTACTCACGACAGCTGCCGCAATCGCGGTCAGCGCCGTCGTGCTTGCACTCAACTTTGGCACAGAGAACGCCGAACCAGACGGAAGGATTCCCGTCAATCTGAATGAAACCTTAACCAATGAATTGTCCGATACCTCAGACCTTGCCGGCCTTGACAGGAAAATCAAGGCTTACATGGCCCAGTGGAACATCAAGGGGGCAAGCCTTGCCATAATGAGAAACGACTCCCTCCTCTATGCCAAGGGCTATGGATGGGCAGACAAGGAAAAGAATACGGAGATGGAGCCGAAGCACATAATGAGGGTTGCATCTGTATCCAAACTCATAACGGCAACGGGAATAATGATTCTTCAGGAAAGGGGTATGCTCTCCCTCAAGGACACGGTCTTCGGGCCCGGCGGCATACTGAACAATGAAGAATTCACAGAGGCCATCAAGGACAGGAACTACTACAAGATAACCGTAGAGGACCTTCTGCGTCATAAGGGAGGCTTTACCGGAAGGGCCGGAGACCCTATGTTCTCTACAAGGACCATTATGCTCCAGAACCGCCTGACAAAGGCTCCTGACCACGACGAACTTGTAAAGATCATCCTCAGGCGCAGACTCGGGTTCGTACCGGGCACCAGCCAGTACTATTCCAATTTCGGATACCTTCTCCTTTCAATGATCATTGAAAAAGTCTCAGGAGAAAGCTACGAGGAATTCATGCAGAAAAACGTGCTTCACCCGGCAGGATGCAGGGACATGCACATTGCCAGAAACTATTACAAGGAAAAATACGCCGGCGAGGTACGATACTATCTCCAGGCCAACGACGAACAGGTTCCCGAATATAACAACAGCGGCAGGATGGTGGAAAGATGCTACGGCGGAAATGACATCACATCCCTCTCCGGAGCCGGAGCCTGGGTTACATCCGTACCTGAACTTGCCAGATTCGTGGCGTCAATCGACGGCAAGCCAAACGTTCCTGACATAATCAGTCCTGAGAGCGTCATGGCAATGACGGAATGGTTCGACGAAAACACCTATTCCCTCGGCTGGAATGACACCAAGCCAAACGGAGAATGGACAAGGACGGGAACTCTCTCAGGCACAAGCGCCCTCATCAAGACATATCCAAATGGTGAGTGCTGGATAATGGTTATGAACACAAGCACCTGGAAGGGACCGGGACAGACAAGATTCACGGCGGGTCTTTTCAAAACCCTCCGTGACTCATATTCAGATAAACTTCCTTCCAGGGATTTCTTCTATTCTACCTCACGCAACGAACAGAGGCCATAAAGCTGTTCTTGTCAGCATAGCCTGTCATCACGCCTGCGGTATTGGAATTAATATACTTATAGACTCCAAAACCGTTGTATTCATCGGCCACCCAGAATGCGGCGTAGTCATTTACGCCCGCAAATGATGACGTACCGTCTTCAACAACCGCATAACCGGCAGGAATGGCGCCGAAATAAGTCGAGTTTGTAATCTTCACGTCACGGCTGTAAGTCCACATTGCCGTGCCGAGGAAAGTTGCGTCAACCATAAGGTCTCCGCTACGGGACTGGTCTGAGAACGCGTTCCACTCTGCTTCTGTAGGAAGGCGCCATCCGTCAGGGCAGGCAGTTGCAGCCTCCTCCCAGGTATAATAGCGTCCGAGCACGTCTGTCATGACCTCGCACTCCTTATAAGCTTTTCCCGCACCTTCGTATGCGAGGTTTTGCTTCATCCAATGAAGGTCAGTAATGTCGTAAGTATAATAGTACCTCTTACCGTCCCTTGAATCGACAAAGGAAGGATTGGTAGAACGGATCTCTGTATTGGAAAGGGACTTGTTCAGGCCCGGATTGACAACGGTGATATACTCCGTAGTGGTAGTACCGTAGTAAACGTCGGCCGTATAGGCGTTTACCTTGAGGGTATAGGTTCCGTCAGTGGCAGGAGCCTGGAATGTGTACGAGCTGTCAGGAAGGTCTGAGGCATATGCGCTCTTGGTGGTATCGGCAACCGATGTCCAGGAAGGGGTGAAATAGTAACCGATCCTGCCGCCCTCCGGATGTGAAATGCCCTTAGGGGTTACCGTCAACGTGGTGGACGGATAAACATACTCTGGAACGCTCACTTGCAGGGTACCGCTGAGATAATAATACTCAGTGGTGTCGTCGTCCTTCTTACACGATGATAATACGCCGAGAGCCAAAGCCGCTGCACCTAAACAAACCAAGACTTTTCTTATGTTGCTGTTCATTATCCTATACCAATTAAATTATGCAAATATGACTAATTTGGGCTTAAATTCCGCTATATTTGTACAAATTGTTTGCCATTATGAGAGTAACAACCATATTTTTCAGCGCAGCCCTCGCCTTTCTTTGTCTTTGCGGCTGCGGGCAAAAAAACACATATGTAGCGATAAGCGGTTACGCACAGGGAGGCGTCTATTCCGTAAAAGCAAACCTTAAGGGAGCAAAAATCACTCCGGAAGCACTTAAGACCGGCATTGATTCCCTTCTTAATACAATTGAGAACTCCGCATCCGGATTCAATAAGAATTCTATACTGAGCAAATACAACAGCGGCGAGAATGTGGCCCTTGACGATCATTTCAACCGCCTTCTGGCCGCAGGAAAACTGTATTTCGATGAAACCGGCGGAGCCGTGGACATGGGCGCCGGCCGCCTCCTCGACGCCCGGGGCTTCGGTTTCAAAAAGGAGATGCTTCCCAGCGACGACCAGATCCGGGAACTCATGGATAACTACGGAATGAAGAATTTCGACAACAAAGATTCCAAGATACACCCGGTACTCAACTTCAACGCCTTCGCCCAGGGTTACACCTGCGACGTCGTGGCTGAATACCTCCATAAATTCGGCATTCACGACATGCTGATAGATTTTGGCGAAATCTGGTGCGACGGCCTCAACCCCAACGGCAAGCCCTGGGCCATAGCGATAGACCGTCCCGTTGACGGAAACAATTCTCCGGGCAAGGACATTGACGGAGTCTGGGTTGGAGACGGAAAACCTCACGGAGTGGTGACCAGCGGCAATTACCGCAAGTATTACATAGTGGACGGCAAGAAATACGCCCACATCATAGACCCAAGGACAGGCTATCCGGTACAGCACAACCTCCTGAGCGCAACCATCATCGCAGACGACGCAATGACAGCCGATGCCTACGCCACCTACTGCATGATTATAGGTCCTGATGAGGCCAAGAAATTCATAAGCGGAAGAAGCGACCTCGAAGGCTACCTCATCATCGCCGACGAGAACTCACCTTCAGGAATGAAGGAGTGGACATCGGCGGGATTCACCCTCAGGACAACTGAATAATCCTCAGGACACCCACAAGAAGACCTGCCACTTTCTCAGTGAGCACAATCATAATATCGGGGCTGATGCCAAGGGCGTCGGCCCCGATTGTCATTGCAGACAGCGTGATCAGGACCGTGGAGAGAGGCATAGCCAACAGATTGGTAAGAAGGAAGTACCGGGGAAACACTCCGAATCTCAGCCAGACAAGAGGCCCGGCCAGAGCCTGACAGGAAAGGGTAAGCGAGAACACGTTCCACAGACGGCGGAAAGGATTGAGGTCCACCCTGCCCTTCCCCTGGGGGAAAAACGACTTAAGCCAGGGATAAACAAGGACAATTCCGGCCATAGCAAGATAAGAAAGCTGGAATCCAATGTTGAACACGGCAGGAGGATCGAATACCAACTGCAGGGTCAGGGCGGAGCACAAAACCCTGACAGGGTCCGTCCTTCGGCCCAGAATCGAAGCGGACTCCCTGATGAAGATGAAAAGGAAGGCCCTGACCACAGACTTTGGCGCTCCCGTAACCAGCACATAGAAGCAACACGCCAATACTACCACGACGCTGCGGACTATCTTCGAAGGCCGGCTGTTGCCAAGGATCAGGAGGCTCCTTGACAGAAGGATGTATATCGTTCCCAGATGAAGTCCCGAGAGGGCAAGGACGTGGGCGGCTCCGCTGTCGCGGAACACTCCCACGAGTTCCCGCGGAAGCCCGCTCCTGTCCCCCGTCATAAGTGCCGTAATGAGTTCAGCGGTAGCGGGATCCTGCCACGGCATCGAGCGGATATGGCCGCGAAGGGCACAGGACGCCGAATAGATGAACCCGGACGGCGGGAAGGAAAAAGAAGGAACGGCGGACAGGATGGAAGCCGTCACACCGGTAAAGAAAACGAGGGCAAAAACCAGGGCTGAGCTTTTCCACCTCAGGCACGCGGCAAAGCAGGCTGACAGACAGAAAGATGCGCCCCATAGGGCTGACTGCGGACATAATCCGCCCGCGGCAACACCGCAGGTAAACACAAGGGAAATCCCCACTATTCCTACACCTCTTATCATACTCCCCGATGATGCATAAAAGTACGGAATTTTTATCTATCTTTGCCGACAATTCGACAAATTCACTTACACTATATTTATGATCATTCTTGTTATTAACTGCGGCAGTTCATCAATCAAGTATCAGTTGCTTGATATGAAGAACGACGACGTATATGATCTCCTTGCCAAAGGCATTGTAGAAAAAATCGGCTTGGAAACAGGACGTTTCCAGTATGCTCCTGCCGGAAAGGACAAAATTGTGAAAGACCTCCCTATTCCTGACCATAAGGTGGGAATGAAGTTGGTTCTTGACGCTCTTGTAGACAAGACCAACGGCGTGCTCAAGTCATTCAACGATATCGAGGCTGTCGGTCACAGAATCGTGCACGGCGGAGAATACTTCTCAGGCAGCGCCATCGTCAGCGACGACGTTCTTAAGAAGATAGAGATCTGCTGCGATTTCGCACCTCTGCACAACCCTGCTCACCTTCTCGGAATCAAGGCCGTCCAGGATGTCCTTCCAAGCGTTCCGCAGGTAGTAACCTTCGATACGGCATACCACCAGACCATGCCGCCATACACCTTCATCTACGGTCTTCCATACGAATACTACGAGAAGTACGGCGTGCGTAAGTACGGTGCACACGGAACAAGCCACCAGTTCGTAGCCAACAAGGGTGCAAAGTTCTGCGGAATCGACATCAACAACTCCAAGATCATCACCTGCCACATCGGTAACGGAAGTTCAGTGACCGCCATCCAGAACGGCAAGGTCCTTGACACTTCAATGGGATTCACTCCGCTTGACGGAATGATTATGGGAACACGCTGCGGAAGCATCGACGCCAACATCGTTCCTTACCTCATGAAGAAGGAGAATCTCACTCCGGACCAGATGACCGAGATCATGAACAAGAAGAGCGGCTTCCTGGGCATCTCAGGAAAGTCATCAGATGCGCGTGACCTTGACGAACTTGCTAACGCAGGAGATCCAAGGGCCAAGCTCGCCCTCAAGAAGATGTCATACGACGTAATCAAGCTCGTAGGTTCCTATGTAGCCATCATGGACGGCGTTGACCTTATCGTATTCACCGGAGGAATCGGCGAGCACAACAGCCGCCTGCGCAGAAGGGTATGCGAAAGCTTCTCACACCTCGGACTCAAATTTGACTATGAGGCCAACGTTGCATGGGGAGTAGATACCATCATCACCCTCCCGGATTCCAAGGTAAAGGCCGCCCTTATCTGCACCGACGAGGAGCTTGTCATTGCACGTGACACAATGCACCTTGTTCAGGCTACAGAGGACTAAAAAAATGCCGATTTTTGGATAAATCATCCTTTTTCAGCAAATTAAACTGATTTTTTTCTAATTATTCGGCAGAATAATAGTATCTTTTGTTCACTTTTTGTGTAAGCATTTCAGATTGCCACTATGAACAAGAGATTTTGGCGAATATTAACAATATGTGTTCTGACTCTTGCACCTATAATGGGATGGAGCCAGAACATTGTTTTTTCCGGTACCGTCATTGACAAGAAGACATCGGCGCCGCTTGAATTTGCAACCGTTATCCTTGACGGCGGGCAGTGGGCCATTGCCGATGCCAAGGGTAATTTCATCATCAAGAACATTCAGGCCGGCAAAAACAACGTAACCACATCCTGCCTCGGATACGTTACCAAGAAGGAAGCCATCGACCTCAGCAAGAGCCTGACGGACTTCAGGATCAGCCTCGACGAAGACAACCTAGCCCTTGAATCCGCTGTCATCACGGCAAAGGAAAGTTCCGGAGCCACCACCACCAGGACAATCGACAAGACCGCCCTGGATCACGTTCAGGTGATGAACGTGGCCGATATCGGAACCCTCCTCCCGGGAGGAGTCACCGCCAATTCCACACTTACCTCCTCAATGGTATTCAACCTCAGAGGCGCATCCAGCGAGGTAGGTAACAACGCCTTCGCAACTGCAGTGGAGGTTGACGGAGTCAGAATCTCCAACAACTCAAGCTTCGCTTCCACAAACGGAGCCTCAGTCAACAACATCGCTTCATCAAACGTAGAATCCGTAGAAGTAATCACCGGAGTTCCTTCGGTTGAATACGGAGACATGTCTGCCGGCATCGTCAAGATCAACACCAAAAAGGGACGCACCCCTTACACCATCACCCTCTCCACCAACCCGAAGACCAAGCAGATGAGCGTCAGCAAGGGTTTCGCACTCGGAGACAGGAAGGGTGTCCTGAACGCATCCCTCGAGCGCTCAAAATCGTTCTCGAACCAGATGTCGCCTTATACGGCATACGACAGAAACCAGCTTTCACTTACATACTCCAACTCATTCACGCACGGAATCTTCGAGGACATGCCTCTGCAGCTCACAGCAGGACTCACCGGCAACGTGGGAGGAATGAACAGCGAGAACGATCCTGACGCCTACGCCGGCACCTGGAGCAAGGAGAGGGACAACGCAATCCGCTCAAACCTCACCCTCAAATGGCTTCTCGGAAAACCCTGGATCACAAACCTGGAGTTCCACGGTTCGCTTTCTTACAGGGACATTTCCTACAGGGAAAGGAGCACTTATACCAAGGCTGCCAGCACCATCTCGCTCCACGGCACCGAGGAAGGATATTTCGTAGCCAAATCATATGAGGAAGGAGCATCCAACGAAGCGGTAATGATAGGCGCCGGCTCCTGGTACAACGTTACCGGAGACAAGGATAAGCCGTTCAACTTCAAGGTTGGACTCAAGGCCGGACTCGGAAGGACTGTCGGAAAGGTCACCAACAACTTCAAGGCCGGAGCGGACCTCACCGGAGACGCCAACCTCGGAACCGGAGAGTACTCCGACGACATGGCCACAGCACCTACATTCCGTCCTTACGACTACAGCGCGCGCCCTACGATGTACAACCTCGCGGCTTACTTTGAGGACGACATCATCGTTCCAGTGGGCAAGACAACGCTCAACATCGTGGCCGGCATCAGAAACGACAACACCTTCATCAGCGGCTCCGCATACGGAACCACATCCTCAATATCACCGAGACTCAGCGCCAGATACACGGTCAGCAGGAATTTCAGCCTCAAGGGTGGCTGGGGAATTGCAGTAAAGCAGCCTTCATTCGCAGTCCTCTTCCCTACTCCTTCATACCTTGACGTAGAGAGTTTCACTTCCAAGAGCGGCACGGCCGGAACATACTATTCATCCTACTACATCAAGCCAAGGACAATAGAATACAACGACGCCCTCAAATGGCAGAAAGGCCTACAGAGCGAGTTGGGCACAGATTTCACCGTGGCCGGCAACAAGGTATCCCTCACCGCCTTCTTCAACAGGACAAAGGACGCCTACACAATCACCACCGGTTACGAGCGATTCTCATACAACTACACCCCGGCTTCAGCGCTGGACGGCATAGCCATAAACGTTGACGACCGCGTCTACAGCGTAGACCGCAGCACCGGCATCATAACCGTAAGCGACAGGACGGGCGTCAACAGCCCTGTTACGCTGAACCATACCACCAAGAACGCTTTCATCAGCAGACAATACGCCGACAATCTTGGCAACCCTACCACCAGATACGGACTGGAATGGGTTATCGATTTCAAGAAAATCAAAGCCATCAACACCACCGTCCGTCTGGACGGAACCTGGTACACATACAGGACGCTCAACACTGACATGCTCCAGTATTATCC
>CADBMK010000054.1 GCA_902795785.1 uncultured Bacteroidia bacterium
AGATACTTCTCAAGCAAGGGCATTCTGGACAAGGTCTATTCCATTGAAAAGGAATCCGGCCTGAACGGCTACATCCTGCTGATCCACTTCGGAACCGACGATGCGAGGAAAGATAAACTCTACAACCACCTTCCTTCACTGATAAGGACACTGAAGAAAAAAGGATACTCATTTGTGAGCATCCCAGAAGCAGTTGAATAGTTTTTAAATAGATTGTCTATTTCACGAACATCACCGCCTCGGCGATGGAGTTCAGTTTAGTTTCCATATCATCGGCGCGGCTTGCAAGTACACACGGGACCGTGGTGCCGACAAGCATGCCTGCAAGCTTGACTCCCCTGCAAAGCTTGGAGTTTGTTTTCCAGAAGACATTTGACGATTCAAGATTCGGGAACACAAGCACGTCGGCATCGCCCGCAACGCTTCCCCTGACATTCTTGATTCTGGCGGAATTGGAATCGATGGCCACATCCAGGGCCAGCGGGCCGTCGGCGATACAGTCTATCTTCTCCTCGCCGCGCTCCACCCATTTGGTCAGCATTGCCGCATCCTCCGTGGCCGGCTGGGAACGGAGAACCTGCTCCGTGGCCGAAATAAAGGCCACCTTTGGGGATTCCAGGCCGAAGGCGTGAGCCACCTTTACCAACTGACGGGTAATCTCCTTCTTCTTCTCATAATCCGGCAGAGGTATTACGGCGTTGTCTCCCATAAACAGGAGCTTGTGATAATTCGGGGATTCCATAACCCCCACATGGAGCAGGAGTCCTCCCTTGGGGAGAAGGCCGCTCTCCTTGTTGAGGATAGCCCTCAGGAACTTCTCGGAAGAGCAGAGTCCCTTCATCAGGAAGTCACCCTTGCCTTCACGTATAAGATTGACGGAAAGATCTATAGCCGCAAATTCATCCGGCTCGTTCACAATCTTGAGGCAGGACGCATCAACGTCATTGCCTTTACAGATTTCCCTTATCCTGTTTTCATCACCAACAAGGATAGCATCTATGAAACCGAGTTTCTGTGCCGCCGCCGCGGCAAGCACGGTATGCTCATCCATGGCCCACATGGCCACCATCCTTCTCCTCACGGCATGCTGCCTGAGGTAAGAATACATATCCCCGAAGGTCTTGATCATATCAGGAATCAAGTTTAAGGACAGCCATGAACGCACTCTGAGGCACGGTGACCGTACCAATCTGACGCATTCTCTTCTTTCCTTCCTTCTGTTTTTCCAGGAGTTTTCTCTTTCGGGTGACGTCACCGCCATAGCACTTGGCAGTCACATCCTTGCGGACCTGACGTACGGTCTCACGTGCGATAATCTTGGCGCCGATGGCCGCCTGGATAGCGATATCGAACTGCTGACGCGGGATGAGGTCCTTGAGTTTCAGACATATCTTGCGTCCGAAATCGTAGGCGTGATCCTCATGGATCAGCGAAGAAAGGGCGTCGGCGGCATCGCCATTGAGAAGGATGTCCAGCTTCACAAGACGGGCCGGACGGAATTCCGTCACGTGATAGTCGAATGAAGCGTATCCCTTGGAAACGCTCTTGAGTTTGTCGTAGAAGTCGAAGACGATCTCGGACAGAGGCATATCGTACGTAAGTTCAAACCTGTCCGCAGTGATATAGTGCTCGCCCATAAGGGTGCCGCGCTTGTCCAGACAGAGTTTCATTATGGCTCCGTAAAAGTCCGTCTTGGTAATGATCTGGGCCCTGATATAAGGCTCCTCGATATGGTCGATGAGGGTTGGGGCAGGAAGACCGGAAGGATTGTGAACGTCTATACACTCGCCCTGGGTGGTATAAACCTTGTACGATACGTTAGGGACCGTTGTGATGACGTCCATATTAAACTCCCTGAAGAGTCGCTCCTGAACGATTTCAAGATGCAGGAGTCCGAGGAAACCGCAGCGGAAACCGAAGCCCAGCGCAAGGGAAGACTCCGGTTCATAGGTAAACGATGCATCGTTGAGCTGGAATTTCTCAAGGGTGGCGCGGAGTTCCTCGTACTTTGAAGCCTCAACCGGGTACATTCCGGCAAAAACCATAGGCTTCACCTCCTCGAAACCGGCAATCGCCTCCCGACAAGGATTCTCTACATGGGTGATGGTATCGCCGACCTTGACCTCAACTGCGCTCTTGATGCCGGAGATAATGTATCCCACATCTCCGCAGCCGAGTTCGGCCTGAGGAGAGAGATGGAGTTTGAGGGCGCCGATTTCGTCGGCCTCATATTCCATTCCGGTATTAAAGAACTTCACCTTCTCGCCCTGGCGGAGGGTTCCGTTCTTAATCTTGAAATATGCGATGATTCCTCTGAAAGGATTGAATACAGAGTCGAAGATGAGGGCCTGGAGAGGGGCCTCAGGGTCTCCCGACGGAGCCGGAATCTTCTCCACGATGGCATCCAGAAGCGGTGCCACTCCGAGTCCGGTCCTGGCGGAAACCTTATATACATCCTCAGGATCACAGCCGATCATATCGCAGATCTGGTCGGTAACCACTTCAACCTGGGCTGAGTCCATATCGATCTTATTCAGAACAGGGATTATCTCCAGGTTATGCTCCACGGCAAGGTAGAGATTGGAGATGGTCTGGGCCTGAACACCCTGGGACGCGTCCACCACGAGGAGGGCGCCCTCACAGGAAGCGATTGAACGGGACACCTCGTAGGAGAAATCCACGTGGCCCGGAGTATCGATAAGGTTGAGACGGTACTTCTCTCCCTTATAGACATAATCCATCTGGATGGCGTGACTCTTGATTGTGATGCCCTTCTCTTTCTCGAGATCCATATCGTCGAGGACCTGGTTCTCCATTTCCCTGGCGGTTACGCTCTGGGTAAGTTCAAGGAGGCGGTCGGCAAGAGTACTCTTACCGTGGTCAATATGGGCAATGATGCAGAAGTTACGTATATGTTTCATATTCGACAGCAAAGATAAGAAAATTGAATCCCGTTTTTATTACTTTTGTCTAAAAGCTATGACTGATAAGGAAATAGTAGAAGAGTACAACAACGGAAGCCGGGAAAAAGCTTTCAATGAGCTGGTAAAAACCTATAGCGAGAGGGTTTACTGGCTCATCCGCCGTTTTGTGCTCAGTCACGAGGATGCCGACGACCTTGTGCAGGAAGTCTTCCTGAAGGTCTGGAAGTATCTCCCTGGATTCCGCGGAGAGTCAGGTCTCTTCACATGGATCTACAAGATCGCCACCAACGAGGCCCTCAATTTTCTCCACAGGCAGAAGATACGCTCCGCCCTCCAGTTCGAAAGCCTCTCTTCAGAACTTGAGCGCAGGATTGACGACGATCCGTACTTCAACGGAAACAACGCCGTAATAATGCTTCACAAAGCGATAGCCACCCTGCCGGAAAAGCAAAAGACCGTCTTCCTGATGAGATACTACGAAGAACTCCCCTACGAAGAGATCTCGGCAATCACAGGAACGTCCGTAGGAGCCCTTAAAGCCTCATATCACATAGCTTACGAAAAAATCAGGGAACATCTCGAAAAAAATAAAGACTGGGATTAAACCTTTTCATTTAGAATTGTCTAAAATTTACTATGGGTAAAAAAGACCTACATAAAAATGCCGGGTTTACAGTTCCGGAAGGTTATTTCGAGAGCCTTGAAAACAGGCTTTCGGAGATTCCTTCCCGCGAGAAGACCAGGGTCCTGCCTCTGAGAACGAAACTTGTTCCATACGTTTCGCTCGCAGCAGGCTTCGCCATCCTGCTTACCGTCGGCAACTTTGTGTTGAGAAAAACCACCACGCAGGATTATTCACTTAGCGACTTAGACAACGAGCAGATAATCTACGCCAGCAGCGTATCCATGGGCATGAGCCTCGAGGACATTATGGATTACGAGGAAGAATCTGCCGACGAGGAAGACATCATAAACTATCTGATTGAGTCAGGCACATCCCTCAACCAGATTGCTAGTTTAGAATAATAATACGTACAGAATATGAAAAAGATCATTTTAGCAGCAATCGCTGCGCTTGTTTTTTTCAATGCTTCCGCCCAAGGTGACAAGGCTGGATGGAGAGAAAAAATCATGGCTGAAAAAGTGGCGTTCATATCAACCGAACTGGAGCTGACCCCTGAGGAAGCTCAGGTATTCTGGCCGGTTTACAACAAAGCTGAAGCAGAACGCAACAACCTTTTCAAGGCAAGCCGTGCAGCATACAAGAACCTTAAGGAAGCCATAGAGCAGGGAGCCCCTGAAGAAAGGATTAAGGCTCTGACAAAAGGATTCATGGAGATTCAAAAGAAGGGTCCTGCCATAGACAGCAAGTACTTCGAAGAGTATTCAAAAATCCTTTCTCCTGAGAAAATGGCAAAACTCATTCTCAGTGAAGAGAAATTCCGCCGGACTCAGATTCACAAGCTGGGCGGCAACAAATAGAAATCTTGAACAAGGGAGATGTACTCAGGAGTATATCTCCCTTCTTTTATCATTGTCAGAAGTTCCTCGCTGATTTCCTGAGGACGGACCCGGGTGAACTCCAGGATAATTCTCTTTGGAACCTTCCTTTCCGTGGTGCGGATTCTGAGAACGCGGGAAAGGCAAAGGTCCACGCCTGCGGCAAAGCGCCTTGCCGCCATTTCCTGATCAGAAGGAAGAATCACCGCAACCCTTCCATCTGCGCTCAGACATCTCGACGCGCACAGAAAAACCTCCCTATAGGACATAGACCCCTCACCGACACCGGTATGGCGGGAAAAATTGCGTCTTTGTCCGGAAGCCTGGAGGCTGTCATCGAAATAAGGAGGATTGGAAACTATCAGATCGTACTCCCCTGCCACATCCGTTACAGAAAGCCGCTCCGCCTTCAGCCTTTCCGCCCAGGGAGATACCGAAAAATTCAGTTCCGCTTCCTCTACGGACGGCCCATCCACATCAATTCCCGTCACAAGGGCGCCGGCAGAGCGCTGGGCAAGAATCAGGGCGATGGTACCCGTACCGGTGCCGCAATCCAGGATAGACTTTTCATTCCCGTCAAGAGTCACCGCCACACCGAGAAGGACGCCATCGGTATTGACCTTCATGGCTGATTTCTCGTTGCGGACATCAAACTGTTTGAAATGGAATACTGACATCTATTCAAAAAGACCGTCTTTCATAAACAGGGTCCTGTCACACATACGCGCCAGTTCCGGGTCATGGGTCACGATAACTATAGTCTGCCCCGTCCTGTCCCTGAGATCGAAGAAAAGTTGATGAAGTCCAGCCTTGGTGACGCTGTCCAGGTTGCCAGACGGCTCGTCTGCAAAGAGGACCGCCGGCTTGTTGATAAGCGCCCTGGCGATTGCCACCCTCTGCTGCTCTCCTCCGGAGAGTTCGGAAGGTTTATGGTCAAATCTCTCGGCAAGTCCAAGTTCAACAAGGAGTCTTTCCGCCTCCGGTTTGACATCCTTTTCGCGCTTCCCTGCAATAAAAGCAGGAATCATCACATTTTCCAAGGCAGTAAACTCAGGAAGAAGATGATGGGCCTGAAAAACGAATCCAAGCTTGAGATTGCGGAATTCGGAGAGCTTGGAACTGCTCATTCCCAACACATCACGGCCATCGATTTCAAGACTTCCGGCATCCGGATGTGAAAGAGTGCCAAGCACTTGCAGCAAGGTGGACTTGCCTGCACCTGAGGCTCCCATAATGGAGACAACCTCTCCCTTTTCCACATACATATCTATACCACGGAGAACCTTAAGGTCTCCGAAACTCTTTTCTATGCCTTTAGCCTTTATCATAATGACACAAATTTATCATATTTTTTTTGCTTTTTATGAAAAAGGGCTTACCTTTGCAATCCCATTCGGGAAACAATCGGGGTGTGGCGCAGTTGGCTAGCGCATCTGGTTTGGGACCAGAGGGTCCTGTGTTCGAGTCACAGTACCCCGACAGAATTTAAA
>CADBMK010000055.1 GCA_902795785.1 uncultured Bacteroidia bacterium
AAGATGGAATACTTGCCGTCCGCCGTGTTGATGTACAGGAAATCATCGGCCGGAGACGAGTATGGGAAGCCCATGTTCACAGGCACGTCCCAGTCTCTGGTCTCGCGGTTCCAGCGGGAAACGTAAAGGTCATAGCCACCCATTCCGTAGAGGCCCTTTGATGCAAAATAAAGAGACTTGCCGTCCGGGGAAAGCATAGGGAAAATTTCGTCGGAAGAAGATGTAAGCTGCTCATTGATAAGCTCCGGCACGCTCCACTTGTCTCCCAGGTCCGTGGTGCGGTAAATGTTGCTGATGCCGTCTTCGTCCTTGGCGCTGTAATACAGGGTCTTCTCCGAATCGGGAACATACATTGCCGAAGCAAAAGGATGACGCCCGATTGAATCCAGCTGGTTTGGAAGACGCCTCCAGCTCTTGTCCTCCAGAGGGTAGAAAAGGAAGAAGTCCTTGAGGGAGAACCTCTGTTTTGCAACCACCACCGGGTGGCTGCAGTAATCCATCATGGAAATGGCGTTCTGGGCAAGGATTATCCTGTCGTCAACCGTCTCGAAGAAGGACGAATCCTTTGATGCGGCGCGGGCCTTCTCGTAGAAGTTCAGGGCCTTGTGGAAACGGTAGGATTCACGGAGAGAATCGGCCATCTGAAGCATTCTGGCCGGGGAATAAGAGACCTCTGGTGCGGGAGTTGCCGGGGACACGTCGTAGGCCGGAGCAGGGCGGAGCGAGTCCGCCGCCGGAGCCTCGGGAGCCGCTACGGTGTCCGTAACCTTAAGCGTATTCTGGAGGGAATCGACCTTGGCCTTGAGCCTGTCGATCTCCTGCGCCGAAAGGCTTCCCCCTGCAAGGAGAAGCATGGCAATCGCCGGAAAAATATGGAAAAATGAGGTCCTCTTCATTTCAATTCCTTCTGAAACCGCACGCAAATGTACTAATTAAGTAATAGAAAATTTCTTTATCGGGAAAAAACATGTAGATTTGTAAGCTAATTTGCCAAGGTTGTACATGGCAGAGACTATTAACCGAAAATCAATTAAAGCAAACAAATAAATATCATGCAAAGCAAAGGTGCAATTAAAATCGTAGCCGGACTTCTCGGTCTCGCATGCGTTTGGCAGCTTTCATTCACTGCAGTAACTGCAATGCAGGAGAAAAAGGCGGCCAAGTTCGCGGAGGACGCTGTAATCGCAGCTCAGAAGAGCGCAGAATTCAGCAAGGTTCCAGAAGAAGCCCAGGCTTTCTACCTCGACTCAATCAGAAAAGATCAGAACAGATGGTACATTGACTCTATTTCTGCTGAAAAGGTTTACTTCGGTTACACTTTCAAGGATGTCAAGGCAAAGGAGATCAACCTCGGCCTCGACCTCAAGGGTGGTATGAACGTAATGCTTCAGGTTCAGCTTGAAGACCTCGTTAAGGCCCTCGCAGAAAACAACAAGTCAGAAGAATTCGCTCAGGCACTGGCTCTGGCTAAGCAGAACAGCGTCAACTCACGCGAAGACTTCATCACCCTCTTCGGCAACGCCTGGAAGCAGGTAAGCGGAGGAAAGAGACTCGCCACCATCTTCGGAACATACGAAATGAGAGACAAGATCAAGCCTGAGACATCAGACGACGAGGTTCTCTCTGTAATCAGAACTGAGGCTGAGAGCGCAATCAACAACTCATTCAACGTCCTCAGAAACCGTATCGACCGTTTCGGCGTAACACAGCCGTCTATCCAGAAGATCGGCAACAGCGGCCGTATCCTCGTCGAGCTCCCTGGTGTCAAGGAGCCTGAGCGTGTGAGAAAGCTGCTCCAGGGAACAGCATCCCTCGAGTTCTGGACAACCTACAAGTTTGAAGAAATCTCAGGCTTCCTCAACGAGGCCAACTCAACTCTTGCAACCATCCTTGCTGACGAGGCAACGGCAGAAGTTGCAGAAGAGGCTGCTGCAGACAGCACAAAGAGCATCCTCGGCGAGGAGATCGCCCAGGACGCAGAGACTTCGGCACAGGCAGAGGAATATAAGAAGCAGAACCCTCTCTTCGCAGTTCTTTCCCCTTCAGGAATGAACTCCAACGCATGTATCGGTTTTGCAATGGCAGGAGACACGGCCAAGATCAACAAGTTCTTCGCCATCCCTCAGGTTGCCGCAATCTTCCCGCCTGACTTCCGTCCTATGTGGTCTGTCAAGCCTTCAGAGTACATGCCTGGCCAGAACATCTACGAGCTCGTAGCCATCAAGGCTTCCGCACGTGACGGCAAGGCACCTCTCGACGGTGGTGCAGTTGCTGATGCACGCGTATCATACAACGCCGGCAGAGGCGGTTCAGGCGCTCCTACCGTATCAATGACAATGAACGCAGAAGGCGCTGCAACATGGGCCCGTCTCACCGGAGACAACGTAGGCCGCCAGGTTGCAATCGTCCTTGACGGAATGGTATATTCTTACCCTACCGTAAACCAGAAGATCGAAGGCGGTAACTCTGAGATCTCAGGTAACTTTGACGTAGAAGAGGCAACTGACCTTGTAAACGTCCTCAAGTCAGGTAAGCTTCCTGCACCTGCAAAGATCATCCAGGAGCAGGTTGTAGGACCTTCACTCGGAGCCGAGTCAATCAATGCGGGTATGATTTCATTCATCATCGCATTCTGCCTCATCCTCCTCTACATGGTATTCTTCTATCAGGGCGCCGGTATCGTTGCCGACATCGCTCTCCTTTGCAACGTGCTCTTCCTCTTCGGAACGCTCGTAAGCTTCGGAGCAGTCCTCACTCTCCCTGGTATCGCAGGTCTCGTCCTCACCATGGGTATGGCAGTGGATGCCAACGTGATTATCTACGAGCGCATCAAGGAGGAGCTTGCAGCCGGCAAGGGTCTTGCCAAGGCCGTGGCTGACGGTTACAGCAACGCTTACTCAGCCATCATCGACGGTCAGGTTACCACAATCCTTACAGGTATCGTACTCTTCGTATTCGGTTCAGGTCCTGTACAGGGATTCGCAACAACCCTCATCATCGGTATCATCACCTCAATCGTAACATCTATCTTCATTACCCGCCTCATCATCGACGGCCGCGTAGAGAAGGGCAAGACTGTTTCATTTGAGAACAACGCCACAAAGAACTTCCTCAAGAACACCAAGGTTGACTTCATCGGCAAGAAGAAGTACTCTTATATCATCTCAGGTGCTCTCATCCTCATCTCCATCCTTTCAATCGGCATCAAGGGCTTCACCTACGGTGTTGACTTCACAGGTGGTAGAACTTATGTAGTCCGCTTCGACCAGGGCGTTACCGCCGAGCAGGTTCGCGGCGCAGTAGTTGAGGCATTCGAAGGCGCTTCAGCCGAGGTTAAGCAGTTCGGTGGTGAGTCACAGATGAAGATCACCACACAGTACAAGAACGACGAGGAGTCTACAGAGGTTGACGCAGAGGTTGAGAACAAACTCTACACAGCCCTCAAGGGTCTCTTCAAGGAGGAAATCACATTCGATGAATTCAGGGCTTCTACAAGCGAGAGCGCAGTAGGTATCGTTTCTTCAGACAAGGTTGGTCCTACAATCGCCAACGACATGAAGAGAGACGCCATCGTGGCCGTCATCCTCGCCCTAATGGTTATTTTCGCATACATCGCAGTACGTTTCAACGGCTGGACATGGGGTCTTGGTGGTCTCGTATCACTTGCACACACAGCAATCATCGTGATCGGATTCTTCTCGCTCTTCAGCGGAATCCTTCCATTCAACCTTGACGTAGACCAGACGTTCATCGCCGCTATCCTTACCATCATCGGTTACGCAATCAACGATAACGTGGTTATCTTCGACCGTATCCGTGAGTTCAAGCAGATGCATCCTAACGCAGACTTCAAGGACAATGTGAACAGCGCTCTCAACAGCACCCTCACACGTACGGTCAACACCTCAGTATCAACCCTCATCGTTATGCTTGCAATTGCAATCTTCGGTGGTGAGTCAATCAGAGGTCTTTCAGTTGCCCTCATCCTCGGTATCTGCTTCGGTACATACGCTTCAATCATGATTGGTACACCGGTTATGTACGACGCAACCAAGAGAGCCGCAGTAAAGAAGCAGCTCAACAAGTAAACTGCTGACACACAGCAATTTATCATAAACTCCAATTTAACGCCCGACGAGCTTTGCTTATCGGGCGTTTTTGGTTAACTTTGCTATCCTCTTGAGCGTTTTCCTATGGCATTCGTACACCTTCACGTCCATACCCAATACTCCATCCTTGATGGATTCTCAGCAATTGACAAACTCTTCAACCGGGTTGAGGAGCTGGGCATGCCAGCCCTTGCCATTACTGACCACGGCAACCTGTACGGAGTCAAGGAGTTCTACAAATTTGCAAAGAAGCACCCCTCGGTAAAACCTATCGTCGGATGCGAGGTCTATGTCACCAGACACTATGACCATAAGCTCAAGGACTCAAACCACAGGGGTTACTACCACCTGATCCTCCTTGCCAAGAACTACGATGGTTACAAGAACCTTATGAAGATTGTATCCACCGGACACATCGAGGGTTCTTACTACGGAAAACCGAGGGTCACGCACGAAATCATAGAGAAATACCACGAGAACCTTATCTGCTGCTCAGCCTGCCTTGCGGGAGAAATCTCACAGAACATCCTGGCAGGAGACATGGACGGAGCCAGGAAGGCCATCCAGTGGCATAAAGGCGTTTTCGGGGAAGACTACTATCTGGAGGTAATGCTCCACAAGACGGAAGTCCCGGGACTGTCCCTGGAAGTCTATGAGCACCAGAAGGTGGTGAACGAGGGCATCTTTAAGCTCTCCGAAGAGACCGGGGTGAAGGTTGTCTGCACAAACGACGCCCACTTCATCAAAAAGGAGGACGGTCCGGCGCACGACAGGCTGATCTGCCTTACCACCAATGCGATGATCGACGACCCCAACCGAATGCGCTACACCCAGCAGGAATACATTAAAAGCGAGGAGGAAATGCTCGCCCTGTTCCCTGATCATCCGGAGGTGCTGGCAACATCGCTTGAGATTGCCGACAAGTGTGAGAACTACACCATCGACCGAGGCCACGTCCTTCCTAAGTTCGAGATCGATCCCGAATTCATGAAGGATATCGACAGTCATCTTGAGAAATACAAGGATATCATAGACGTAGGCAGGACTGACAAGGAAGGGAACGACCGAGGTGTGGAATTCACCCACTCCGTAGCCTTCCTATGCCATCTTACATACGAGGGAGCACGCAAGCGATACGGTGACGCCGTCAGCGACAAGGTGCACTCCGAGCGCATCGAATTCGAGCTCAAGACCATCTGCCGAATGGGTTTCCCGGACTACTTCCTCATCGTCCAGGACTACATTGCCGCGTCAAGGGCTGAAGGCTATATGGTAGGCCCGGGACGTGGTTCAGCGGCGGGCTCCGTTGTTGCATACTGCCTCGGCATCACCAATCTCGACCCGATTGAATACGACCTCCTGTTCGAGCGATTCCTCAACCCGGACCGTATCAGCATGCCTGATATCGACGTGGACTTCGAGGACCTCGGAATGGCGCACAAATATGTGGAGGACAAATACGGAGCGGACCACGTATCCCGCGTGATCACCTTCGGCACCATGGCGGCCAAGTCCGCAATCAAGGACGTGGCCCGAATATCGGGACTCAGCGTGGAAGAATCCAACCGCCTTACCAAGATGGTCCCTGACCGTCTCAGCGAGATGGTGGAGAAGGAATATCCGTTCAACCCAAAACTCGACGAGCTGAAAAAGGGATTCAAGTCCTTTGAGAAGGATGTCGAGGAGGACGATCCGGAGCACGAGGGCCAGAAGAGGACCGTAAAGAAATGGTTCCAGAAGGGAATGGAGGAGGTAGATGCAAAGATCAACCTCAAGAACTGCTACCGCCTGGTCCCTGAGTTCAAGGAAGAGCTCGAACACGGCTCTGACATCAATAAGGAAGTGCTGAAATATGCCCTCCAGCTGGAAGGAAGCATCCGCCAGGTGGGTATGCACGCCTGCGCCACCATCATCGGACGAGGCAACCTTACGGACTACATTCCTATCTGCCTCTCCAAGGACAAGGACACCGGACTCGACGTGTGGACATCCCAGTACGACGGCCACTACATCGAGGAGGTGGGTATGCTCAAGATGGACTTCCTGGGCCTCAACACCCTGTCCATCATCCACAAGACGCTTGACAACATCAAGGCCCGCTACGGCCTTGACATCGACATAGAAGCCATCTCCAAGAAAGATAAAGAGACGCTGGAACTTTACGGACGCGGCGATACCACCGTCGTCTTCCAGTTTGAATCTCCGGGAATGAAGGAATGGCTCCAGAAACTCCGTCCGGAGCGTTTCGAGGACCTCATCGCGATGAACGCCCTCTACCGTCCGGGTCCTATGGATTACATTCCGTCCTTCGTTGCCCGAAAGCTCGGAACGGAGCCAATCGAATACGACCTGCCGGAAATGCAGGAATACCTTGAGGACACGTACGGTGTGACCGTCTATCAGGAGCAGGTCATGCTTCTTTCGCAGAAACTGGCGGGATTCACCAAGGGTGAGGCCGACAAGCTCCGTAAGGCAATGGGAAAGAAGCAGATTGCCGTGATGATGGAACTCAAGGACAAGTTCATGAAGGGAGGTATGGCCAACGGCCACCCTGAAAAGACCCTTGACAAAATCTGGAAGGACTGGGAGAAGTTTGCCCAGTACGCTTTCAATAAGTCCCACGCAACCTGTTACGCCTGGGTCAGCTACCAGACCGGCTGGCTCAAGTGTCACTATACTCCGGAATTCCTGGCCGCCAACCTCAGTTGCGCCCTGGATTCAATGGACGAGCGCAAGAAGATTCTCGAAGACTGCAAATTCCATAAGGTGAAGGTTCTCTGCCCGGATATCAACGAGTCCGGCCAGGAATTCATAGTCAACAAGGCCGGAGACATCCGCTTCGGATTCGGAGGAATCAAGGGCTTCGGCGCCAACATCACCGACGCCATCCTCAAGGACAGGGCCGAGAACGGCCTCTACACCGATGTCTTCGACTTCATGGAAAGGCTCGGAGGCATTGTCAACCGCAAATCCCTTGAGAGCCTCGTA
>CADBMK010000056.1 GCA_902795785.1 uncultured Bacteroidia bacterium
AGCTTTGAATTGTCCACCTCGGACATCATATCCGGATTGAGGGCGTGGATGCCCTCCATGATGAGGATATCCTTCTCTCCAAGGGTGAGGGTGTTCCCCTCGTACTTCCTCTGTCCGGTCTTGAAATCGTATTTTGGAATCTCTACGGTCTTGCCTTCAAGAAGATCGTTGACGTCCTTGTTGAGCTGCCCCAGGTCCATGGCCTGAAGGGATTCGAAGTCGTAGTCTCCGTTTTCGTCCTTTGGAGTGTTCTCCCTGTTTACGAAGTAGTTGTCAAGCTCGATAACCTTTGGCTTGAGTCCGAGGACCTTCAGCTGGAGGGCGAGCCTGAGGGAGGTGGATGTCTTTCCGGATGAGGACGGGCCGGAAATCAGGACAACCTTTATCTGGCTCCTGCGTGAGAAGATAAGGTCTGCAATCTCTGCGTATTTCCTCTCGTGAAGAGCCTCAGCAAGGTTGATGAGGTTTATGCCCTGGCCGTGTCGGAGAGCCTCGTTGAGGGTTCCCAGTCCGGAAATCTCAATCTTGGCGCACCAGTTGG
Source organism: uncultured Bacteroidia bacterium (assembly GCA_902795785.1). GTDB lineage: Bacteria > Bacteroidota > Bacteroidia > Bacteroidales > UBA932 > Cryptobacteroides. The sequence goes on from CADBMK010000056.1 coordinate 542, forward strand.
AATTCTCCTTGAGGGCGTCGGCAATCTTGCTTTGGCGGACCATAGGCATAACCCTGTTCGGATTGCCGATCATTGGAAGCTGGAGGCAGAAGCCGTTGTTGAATGCCATAAGGTCAAAGGTCGTCAGGCATCCTGTGGAAGAAACTACGTCTCCGAGCACCCAGTCCTGTTCTCCGTCAAGGCTCGTGACAAGGATCTGGCTTTCTTTCATGCCCCTTACAAGGGCGGCCTTCAGCGGCTGATGGTTCAGCTCGGAAAGCCTTGCTGCCGTCTCCTTGTCCATATAGGACTGGGAGAAGGGAAGGTTTTTCTCAATCAGCCTGTCCATCCCCTCGCGGATGCTGAACACCTGTTCGTCGGTAAGGAAGTAAATCCTTGGGGTGCCGTCTTCCATCGGCTGCTGTTCCCTGATTTCACAATACAGTCCGCTTGGGAGCGAATGGTCTATGAAAAGGACCTTGTCCGGCCACATCTTTCTTACTACTGTCTGAAGCACGAAGCAAAGTGATCTTGTCACCACTCTTCTTCCTTCCGCGGTCTCAACTTTTAAATCTTTGTTTGCAATCATTTATTACTGTATTGTGATATAGGGTTCTATTTCAGTTGGTCAATGTATTCCTTCGCGGCATCCTCTCCGCCGATGATCCTTCTGTTCTGCTCAATGCTGAAGCCTATCTTCCTGGCAAGGGCCTCGCGTTTGCGGAGGAAACTTGCCTTCTTTAGCATATAGATGTTTTCAATGTACATGGCTATGCAGGCCAGGAAGTAGTAGCAAATGGACTGGATGGTGAGCGCCACTATCTGGAAGGTGACGGTGCTGAGGTCTCCTCCCGCCGTATTGAGGTTGATGTACGCCTGGACTCCGAAAGTCGACGGGAATGCGTACGAGAACAGCTTCCAGAACTTCGGGAAGGCGGAGGTAGGCCAGCTGAATCCAGTAAGGAAGAGGGCTATCGGAGAAATGAAGAGAAGCAGAACGAATACCGTCTCTCTCTTTGTGATAAGCGAACTCCATGTGAGGCAGAAGGTTACCGTTGCCGTGAGGTAGAACGCCAGAAGGACAAGGATGTCCCAGAAACTGCCCCTCTGCGGGATGTCGAAGATGGCAGGCACAATGAAGGCTATGTACATGGCAATTCCCAGGTAGACGAACCAGTATGCGGCAGCCCTTCCCAGGACCACTCGGCCTACGCCGTATCCTGACATGTCCTTGTTGAGAAGTCCTACGCCCTTGAACTGCTCCCTTCGTGTTCCGGTCAGGAGCGACATTCCATAGAACATCGTCTGCTGAACAATAACAAGAAGTATCGCTGAAATGAGGAAGATGCTGTAGGAGTTTGTCTGGTTGTAAGGATTGTTGCTCTCATACTTGACCGGCTGGACCAGTTGCCTGGCCTGCTGGATGGTGAGCCCCTGGGCGCAGTATCTCTCCACTCCAATCCGGTTCATCTCGGCAAGCATCACTGAGTTTGCTGCCGTGAGGAGGTTCTTGTAGTAGATGAAACTGCCCATGTCTGTATAGACGGACAGCCTGGCGGTTTCAAGCCTGGCCGCATTGTCGTCGAAGTCTGACGGAATATAGACAATTCCCTTGACCTTGCGCTCCTGCATCAGCTTTTTGGCCTCTTCCATATTGATGCAGTTGGCCTGTACGCTGACTTCACGGGTTGCGTCCAACTCCCTTATGAACCTGTGGCTGAGGGCGCAGTCTGCGTTGTCCACTATGGCAATCGGGGTGTCGTTGAGGACTCCGTTCTTGTAAACGAGGTTATACAGGAGAGGGTATCCGAAGCCGGCCACGAAGAAGATAATCAACACGCCGCCGTCGGAGAATATGTCTATGAATTCACGGACGAATGTATTCCAGAAATCCTTGAACCAGTTTTTTACGTAACTCATTGTCTCTAGTTTTTAGGATAATTCTGATATATGTATGCTTTCTTCAGTCTTGTGTGCACGGTATATGGCAGGAAGAGGAAGAGCAGCATGTGTATTATTTCCTGGTACCAGCCTGCAAAGCCGCTGCCGAATATGGCTTCCTGGACGGCAAACAGGTAGTAGTGCCTGATAGGAACGATCCACGAGAGTCCTTGAATATACGGCGGCGCCGTCTCAATAGGGAGGGTGAAGCCGCTGAGGGAGATTGACAGGATGCTGAAGAGGGCTCCGATACTGAGGGCGAATCTCGTCACAGGGAATAATCCTATGATGAAGATGCCCACGGCCTCGCTGGAAATAACCAGGAGGAAAACATCCAGGAACATGTTCCAGATTGAGCCTGCAAGAGGGAATCCCATCCAGTCGTAAAGGATGATCTCAAGGGCAAGGCCGATTGCGGTAAAGTACAGGGTGTACATAAGCACCTTGCCGGCAATGGCGTTTCTCATCTTGCCTCCGGCGGTGCGGAGAAGATGGCGTGAGGTCCCGTATTTAAGTTCCGCTCCGAAGGAGTAGATGATAAGGATGATGATGACCATCTCAAGCATTCCCGGCAGAAGGGTGGTGGAGAGATATGCTCCGTAATCCATCGTCGAGTTGCCTATCATATGGATGTCCACGTCAACGGGACGCAGGAGGTTCATGATGGTGGCGTCGTCAAGTCCTTTCATCCTGAGCACCTGACGGTGCACGGCTCCGGAAGTGAGGTTTGACATTGTGAGGAGGTCCTTGTAGGCCAGGGTTCCTCCGAGGAAGTACAGGCCGTTGGTGTAGAAGGTGATGGTTGGCTGCCTCTGCGCCTGAATGTCGGCGTTCAAGCCCGAAGGAAGTACGCAGAATCCGGTGATATTGCCTTTCTGCATGGCGTCGCGCGCCTCGCTGAAGGTTTCGAAATGAATCACCTTGCCTGCCTGTGTGGCGTCAAGCTGACTTGAGAATGTCCTCGATACGGAGGAGTTGTCCAGATCGACGACACCTATGGGAAGGTCTGACGGTACTCCCTGACCCAGGAAGGTCAGGTAGAATACTGTACACATAATCATCGTCACGAGGCTGCCTATGACATATATCGGCCTGTGCGCCCATATGCCGAGCTCCCTGACGAGGACCTTCCATATATATTGCCTCTGACTGAACATGGCGCTTTATTTCTCTTTGATGAGTGCTGTCATGCCCGGAAGAAGTCCTTCGACTTTTTCCGAAGGAACGGCCTTAACTTCAAATGTCTTGGCATCGTAGAGGGCCGTTTCCTTTGTGGCCTTCCAGGTTGCATATGACTCGCGTACGGCTATGTAGGTGATGTCGGCCTTGATTTCCTTTCCGCCGAGGGCCGGGATCTCCAGGGTTAGCTTGCCGCCGATCTCCATTCCCTGAAGGTAGTCTTCACGGACGTTGAATGAGAATGAAATATCGTCAAGGTCCGTGATTGTCATTACAGGTGAACCTGTGCCGACAAGTTCACCGACCTTAGGGAAGGTTACCGATACGATTCCGCTTGCAGGGGCGGTAAGGTAGAGCTCACGCATATATGACTCAACCTCCTGAACCGCTCCGTCGGCCTGGCCTACGAGGGCTGCCGCAGCCGCCTTATCTTCCTTGCGCGCTCCTTCAACGGCCATGTCGTACTGGCTCTTTGCCGCCTTGGCCTGGGCTACTGAAGCGTCGTATTTGGCCTTGACCTCGTCGTATTTCTGTGCGGAAACCACTTTCTGGTCATAGAGGTTCTGGATTCTGTCGAAAGACTTCTTCATAACGTCTTCCTGAATCTTTGCCTGCTGCCAGAGTTCGTAAGCTCCGGTAATCTGCTGCTCGCGGGCTCCGTTCTGGGCCTTTGTGCTCTGGGCCTGGGCCGCAGCCTTTACAGATGTAGCCTGAGCCATCTTGGCCTGCACCTGATATGAACGTATATAGGCAACGGTGTCGCCTTTGCACACCTTGTCGCCCTGCTTTACATAAAGCTTTTCGATGCGCCCGGGTACCATGCCGGATACCCTGTACTCGCTGGCCTCCGCCTCGCCCTGAAGAACGAGCGGCTTAGGTTTGGTTACGAAATAACCTACAACTGCGATTGTTAGAATGATTCCGATTAGTGCAAGCAATCCGATAACGAGATTGTAATTCTGCTGCTTTTTCATATCTGATGTATTTTATTATTCATCTATGTCTGACTTGAGGTTGCCCTCAGCCTTGTTGAGGTTGGCGCGTGTCATCTGAAGCTCGATGCCTGCGTCGATGTATTCTGAATGAGCCTTCAGCCATGCGGTCTGGGCGCCCATCGCGGTGGTGGTGTTGATCACGCCGTTCTCGAATCCGACGGTGGCAACCCTGAGGTTCTCCTCGGCATGCTTGAGGTTGTTCTCAGCCATTATGACCTTCTCGAGGGCCTCGCCCTGCTGAACGCGGAGCTGGCTGACCTGAAGGTTCACCAGGTTCTTGGCGTTTTCATACTGTGTGTGGTACAGGGTTGCTTCGGCCTTGGCCTTCCTTGTCTTGTTCAGGGCGTTGAAGCCGTGGAACAGAGGGACGTTGACAACAACTCCCGCGTTGAACATTCCTCCCCATTCCTTCTGGAATCCGTTGTATGGGTTAGGATTGCTCATGAGGTAATTTGCAGAGAGAGCAACCTTTGGCAACATGTCTGCCCTTGCCATTGCGACCTTGCCGTCATAGATCTGTCCGGCCAGGTCCAGGCTCTTTATCTCTGACCTGTCTGCCCAAATCTGTTCAATAGGCTTTTCGGCTCCTATCTGAGGGACAGGAATCTTGTCCAGGTTCTCGTCAGCAAGGACTATTTCCGCGTTGAGGTCAAGGCCTGTGAGTTTGCATAGAAGCATCTTGGAAAGCTTGAGCCCGCCCTGGGCCTTTGTCAGGAGCATGTCGGCCTCGTTTGCCTTGACTCTTATGTTGAGAGCGTCGGATTCAGTGGCTACGCCTTCCGCTATTGCCACCCTGACGTCATTTTCCATATTGTGGAGAAGGTCTGCGTAAGACTCCGCCAGCCTTTTCTTGGCTGCTACGGAGACTGTCTGCCAGTATGCCTGATCAACTTCTACTATTGTCTCCTGATATTTGGTATCGTACTGAGCCTTTGCGAGTTCCTCCGCAAGACGGGCAATCTTGTTTGCCGCAATGATCTTGCCGCCCATGAATACCGGCTGCTGAAGGGATACGCCTGCGATGAAGACATTCTCGATGTCCACCTCGAAACTCTTCTGCATCTCTGCGCCGAGGCTGTTGAGCGCCGCTGATACGTCAGCCTTGCTGAGGGCGCCAAGAACTGTCTGCCACATTGGGCTGTTCATATACTCCATGGCAGCCTGTGGGTTGGACTGGATGGCAACCATCAACTGCTGCATCGTCTGGCTGATGTTGCTCTGTACGCCGGTTCCGAGATTGGAAAGTTTCAGGCCCATCTCCTCGCTTATGAGGTTGAGATTCTCCGTGTTGTGCAGATATGCTCCGTTTGCCGAGATGTTTGGAAGATAATTTGAGAACGCAATCCTTCTGTCATATCCTGCCATCTGGACTTTTGTCCTTGCCTGGCTGATGTCCTTGTTGTTCTCTATGGCCATCTGACGGCACTCTTCCAAGGTGAGTTTCTGCTGTGCCTGTGTGACTGTAGCTGTGGCGGCCAACGCCATGAATACGGTCAGAATCTTAGTTAGTGATCTCATATCGATAACTGTTGTTCCATAATTCTTTTAAAGATACAAAATAATCATTTGTTTCGGAACATTGTACCTGCAAAGATACTGCCTTATCCGATGTCATGTTTGGTATAAAACAGCAAGATAATTTGCAAAAGGTCGAAATTTTACCCTTTTTCTACTTGTTCACCGTGCATTTTTGTGTATTTTTGTAGAAAATCGAAACAACCAGGCTATGGAAGATCTTATGCAGACCCTGAATATCAGCAAACTGAAGGCCCTGTTTCCCGGGGAATCCGTGGCGGGCCTCGGTGATGACTTCTTTATCGCTGACTTCAGGTATGACAGGTCCCTGAAAATGTTCCGCTATCCCTGCCGCTTTGACGGTTATATAGCTATTTTCTGTCTTAAGGGCCGTTTCAGTCTTGACTTGAATCTCAATACATTCGAGCTTAAGGAGAATACCCTTATCTTTATTGTGCCGGGCAATATCATCAGGGTTTCCGAGATGGAACTCTCCAATCTGGAGAAGTTCAGGTTCTTCATGATTGCCGTATCACGTGAATTTATGACCAGCCTCAGGCTGGATTTCAATCATCTTTTCAACGAGAGTATGATTGTGTTCAACAATCCGTGCATCCGCCTCAGGGGGGACAGCCTGCGAGTCAGTGCCAAGTATCTGGAACTGGCTGCCGACCTCCTGACCTCGGAAATTCCCAACAAGAAGGATTCCGTGGGCTCTCTTCTCTCGTCGGTGCTCTATCTCCTTGCTTCCGTCTGGGCTCAGGCCATCTCTGTTGCAAAGCAGAGCGCTTCTGCGCCTTCCGCCAGAAACAAGATGGTGCTGGATCAGTTCCTCCGCCTTATCACGGAGTATCACAATACCCAGAGGAATGTCACTTTCTATGCTGAAAAGCTGTGCCTGACGCCAAAGTATCTCTCCAAAATCATCAAGAGCATAAGCGGAAGGTCGGCTCCGGAGTGGATTGACTCCTTTGTGATCCTGGAGGCAAAGAATCTGCTGAAATACTCGGATATCTCTATCAAACAGATAGTTTACAGGCTTAATTTCTCCAATCAGTCCGTCTTTTACAAGTTCTTCAAAGCCCATACTGGAATGACTCCTTCCGAGTACAGGGAGAGCTAGTTATTATCATTTTGGACGATTATTATTGTCTTTTGGTTGAAACGTATTTGTTTTTCCATATCAATCTTGATATATTCGTTCCGGTATATGACAAACAGGTGACTGTGAGACATATGCCTTGTTAAGTTCGTTTTATATACAATCGTCCGCGCATTAAACTGTGAGGACGATTTTTTTATTTGTCAGCAATTATTCGTAAATTGGTACGAATTTAGCCCCACACCAAATTATAACAAAAACAAACTATAATCAATTAAAACAATGTCACAGAAAAATTCAAACCTTGCTGCGATTATCGTGATGTTCGCGCTCTTCTTTATGATCGCATTCGTCACAAACCTTGCAGGTTCCATGGGAACCATCGTTACAGAACAGTTCGGAGCGTCCAAGGCTCTCTCTCAGCTTGGTTCATTGGCAAACTTCATCGCCTATGCCTGCATGGGCATCCCGGCCGGTCTTATCCTCAAGAGAAAGGGCTATAAATTCACCTCTCTTACGGCCGTAATCATCGGTTTTATCGGTGTTGGAATCCAGTTCCTTTCAGGATACGTTGAGTCATTCGCAGTTTATGTTGCCGGTGCGTTCGTTGCCGGATTCTCTATGTGTATGCTCAATATCGTGGTCAACCCTATGCTCAACACCCTCGGTGGCGGCGGAAACAAGGGTAACCAGCTCATCCAGCTCGGCGGTAGCTGCAACTCAATCGGTGGAACAATCGCTCCTGTATTCGTCGGCTGGCTTGTCGGCGGCTCCCTCAAGGGCGCTACCGTTGCCAAGGCTGCTCCTGTGATGATTCTTGCAATGGCAATCTTCGCAGTGGCATTCCTCGTGATTCTCTTTACCCAGATTCCTGAGCCTCATATGGAGACAGCTGAAGAAAAGGCTGCACGCAAGGCCGGCAACAAGGAGAAGGACCCTCACAGCCCTCTTTCTTTCCGTCACTTCGTTCTCGGAGCCATCGCCATCTTCTTCTATGTAGGTATCGAGGTGGGTATTCCTAATACTGCAAACGTATATTTCTCTCAGCAGATCAGCCCTGCACTCGTAGGTACCATCGTCGGCTTCTACTGGTTCAGCATGCTTATCGGCCGTCTTATCGGCGGTGTAATCGGCGGCAAGGTCAGCAGCAAGGCAATGCTTGCGGCAACGGCTTCCGCTGCCATCGTCCTGATTCTTGGCATCATCTTCATCCCTGAGACGGTTGTCGCAGGCACGATTCCTGTTGTACTTATCTGCATGATGCTCTGCGGTCTCTGCACTTCAGTCATGTGGGGTGCAATCTTCAACCTCGCCGCTGAAGGACTCGGCAAGTATACTGCTGCAGCATCCGGTATTTTCATGGCACTTGTCTGCGGTGGCGGTATCATTCCGTTCATCCAGAACGCAATCGCCGATAAGGTCGGTTCTCTCCAGAGCTACTGGCTCCTCGTCGCTTGCCTTACATACCTTATCTACTACGCTGTTTCAGGTAGCAAGAATGTAAATAAAGATATTAAAGTAGACTAATTTTATATGGCACTTGATTGTGTTGTCGGAATCGACATCGGAGGTCAGACCTCTAAGCTTGGCGTCGTTGATGCCAGAGGAGCTGTTTTGGCTCAGACAGTAATTCGTTCAGATACTTATGGCGCTGATGCGCAGGCATACGTTGATGCCCTCGCTGAGGTTACCCTTAAACTCATTAAGGAAGCCGGTAAGGAAGGCCAGATCCGTGGAATCGGAGTGGGCGCTCCTAACGGAAACTACTATGAGGGAACGATTGCCTATGCACCGAACCTCGCCTGGGCGGTAGGAACATCCATTCCGTTTGCAAAGATGCTTTCAAAGGCAGTAGGCGGAATTCCTGTATCCCTTACCAATGACGCAAATGCAGCAGCCGTAGGTGAAATGACTTATGGAGCTGCAAGAGGAATGAAGAATTTCATCATGATTACACTCGGAACCGGCGTCGGAAGCGGTATCGTCATCGACGGCAAGATTGTGTACGGTCATGACGGATTCGCCGGCGAGCTCGGCCACACAACAGCCGTACGTTTCAACGGACGCCACTGCAACTGCGGTAAGACCGGTTGTCTTGAGGCATATTGCTCGGCTATCGGTGTTGCGAAGACAGCACGCGAGTGGCTTATGATGTCAGATAAGCCTTCACTTCTGCGCGGCGTAGATAACATCACTTCCAAGGATGTTTACGAGGCTGCCAAGGAAGGTGACGAGCTTGCCCTTAAGATCTTTGATTTCACCGGCACCATGCTCGGAATGCAGTTCGCAGATTTCATCGCCTTCTCGGCTCCTGAGGCAATCGTCCTCTTCGGAGGCCTTGCACGTTCTAGGGAGTTCCTTACGGAACCTATCGAAAGGGCAATGAACGCATATTGCCTTCCTTTCTGGAAGAACAAGGTTAAGATTGTTTACTCATCCCTCAAGGAGTCTGACGCTGCCATCCTTGGCGCATCCGCTCTTGCCTGGGAACTCTAGAACACATTTCCCTTAAATATTCAGGACCGACAATTGATTTGCCGGTCCTTTTTTTGTCCTCGTCCCGCCGCCCTGCTTTCACCTCATCCCGTACATTTTGAGACCCCCTGGTGTACGGCAGAGTCCTCGAACCTTGTCCCGTACATTCTCGGCCCCTCTGGTGTACGGCAGAGCAGTC
>CADBMK010000057.1 GCA_902795785.1 uncultured Bacteroidia bacterium
GGAGAACCGCTCAGGATTGTGGAGCACATCGGCTGCCATTATTCCAAGATGGTCCCTCACAAGGGCGTCGGCGGAGCGGAGTATCCATGCGTGCTGAGCGGAATGGCCGAGTCATGGGGCGGAAAGGTGATTGACTATCCGGAAAGAAGGCATTGCTGCGGTTTCGGTTTCAGACAGTATCTTGTAAAGGCCAACCGCGGCTACAGCGTTTCCAATACGTACAAGAAGTTTGAATCGATGGAACCTTATCATCCGGACATGATTATTACCAACTGTCCGGGCTGTCCGTTCTTCCTGGACCGCTGGCAGTATGTAATTGCCGAGCAGGAGGGAAAAACCTATGGACAAAACGGAATGGGTATTCCCGTATTAACTTATGAGGAGCTTGCCGGACTGGTGCTTGGCGTAGATCCATGGGATCTGGGCCTTCAGATTCATCAGGTAGGTCCTGAACCTCTTCTTGACAAGATGGGCATTCCTTATGACCCGTCAAGGAAGTACCTTGGCCTTAATGAAAAGGAACTCAAAAAACCTGGACTTCCGAAAGTCCTCAAATGTTTCTAGGATTAACAGTTTCTGGGATTAATAAGATGAAGAACAATATCCTTATCATAGGCGGTGGAATAGCAGGTATGGAAACCGCCCGCCAGCTTAAACAACTTGGGCTCAATCCTATTATCGTGGAGAAGAATTTTGCCCTGGGCGGACACGTTTCGCAGTGGAACCGTCTTTTCCCTGATATGATTCCTGCAAAGGAGGTCCTTGATCCTTACGAGGATAGTCTGGAAGGCGTTGAAATCCTTCTCGGTACGGAAATCGCCTCAATCAACCGTCTCCAGAAAGGATGGTCGGTTACCCTCAGCACCGGAAAGAATTATTCCTGCAAAGCCGTTGTGTTTGCCACGGGCTTCAGACTTTTCGAGGCAGAGAAGAAGGAAGAGTATGGCTATGGCATTTACGATCACGTTATTACTAACAGTGATTTGGAGAATTGGTTCAATACCAAACTTGACGAGCGTGTCCCTGAAAAGCCTCAGGCAGTTGGCTTTATCCACTGCGTAGGCTCCCGTGACATCAAGGCCGGTAACACCCAGTGTTCCAAGGTCTGCTGCATCACGGCCATCAAGCAGGCAATTGAGATAAAGGAAGCATTCCCGAATGCCGAAGTGTACTGTTTCTATATGGACCTTCGCCTGTTCGGAAAGAAATACGAGGACTTTTACATCAAGGCTCAGCGTGACTACGGCATCCATTTCATCCGCGGACGCGTTTCTGAGGTTTCCGAGACCATCGATGGCCGTGTACAGGTGAAGGCTGAAGATACGCTGGCAGGAAAGCCTGTAAAGGTTCGTCTGGACCTTCTTGTCCTTATGTCCGGAATTGTCTGCAACAGAGAGAACGAAGGCCTTGCGAAGGCCATGGAAATGCCTCTTGACGAAGACGGATTTTTCCGTAGCCGCAACAATGTGAACGCAATCACCGAGGCAGACCGCGAGGGCATCTTCTACGCCGGAACATGCACGGGACCTAAGACGGTGCCTGAGACCATAGCCGAGGCAAGAAGTGCGGCCCTCTGCGTATATAACTACGTCAAAAACAACAAGTAATGGAATTCGGATTCAAACTCAGCCCAAGTTCCGCAATCGAACTGGACAAGATTGACCTCTCTCTGTATGAGAAGGTTTGCGAGATAGAACCGACTGCCAAGACCTGTATTAGTTGCGGCAGCTGCAGCGCCACGTGCACCGCTTCTGAGTATTCCGGGATGAGTGTCCGCAAGATGCTCCTGGACCTTCAGCGCGGCCGCCACGCCGAGGTGGAAAGAATCCTTTCCCATTGCATGCTTTGCGGCAAGTGCACAATGGTCTGTCCGCGCGGAATCAATACCCGCAGGGTAATCCTTACCGTGAGCAGATATTACGATAACGTGGAGGCTGGATTATGACGGAAAGACTTGTTACCGGATTCCATCCGTTTGTCATCCCGTTTGTTGCGGGAATGTTTTTTGTCCTTGGATACTGCCTTTACGGTATCATACGTATTCTGGTGGAACTTCCGCGTGCGGACAGGCAAAAATTCCTCCTGTCATTGATTACGCCGAAAACCGTTTGGAAGAACATCAAGGATATATTCCTCAACTGTCTTATCCACGTCAAGCTGTGGAAGAGGAACAAGGTGCTGGGTTTCATGCATTCAAGCATAGCTTTCGGCTGGTTCATGCTTATCGTCCTCGGTCACATCGAGGTGATGCTTTTCCTTCCTGAGCGCACCCGCTTCTTCTATTATCCTATCTTCTTCAACTTCTTTGTGGCAGAAGGGGAGAACACCATTCAGGGAGCTGTCCTTTTCTTTCTGATGGACCTGTTCCTCCTTGTTATCCTCTGTGGTATCACCTTGGCCGTAATCAAGCGTTTCCGTTCCCTTCTGTTCGGAATGCGCAGGACTACCAAGCCGAGTTTCCTGGACAGGATAGGCCTTTACGCCCTCTGGCTGATTTTCCCTCTCCGTCTTTTAAGCGAGAGTTTCACCGCCCACATAAGCGGCGGAAGTTTCCTTACCATTCCTATGAACTGGCTCTTCCGTCAGTTCCTCGGTAACGACCTTAACTTCCTCCCAACCTGGTGGGCATATTCTATAGTACTGTCCATCTTCCTGTTCGTCCTGCCGTTTACCCGCTATATGCATATTCCGGCAGAGATGATGCTTATCCCTCTGAGGAATGCCGGGCTTAAGATCAAGCATCCGAGGAAGGGTTTTGCAAGGGTTCAGTTCTATTCCTGCCCAGGCTGTGGCGTCTGCATCGACGCCTGTCCTATGAGCGTCAGGAAGGAGAACCAGAAGGACTGTACGGTTTACCTGAACAGGCAGCTGCGCAGAAATAACGAATCCAGAATTGAGGAGATCAGCGACAAGTGTCTGATGTGCGGCAAATGTACCACCGTATGTCAGGTGCAGGTTGACGGCCCTCATATACGTCAGGCCCAGAGGGCTCTGCGCTCATACAGCATCAACCCGCATTACACGCAGGTTTCTGTGGATGAACATCTTTCAAAGATAGGGAAGGGCAAGGTCCTGTATTTTGCCGGCTGTATGACCCACCTTACTCCGGGCATCAAGAAGGCTGTGGGCGAAGTGCTTGACAGGGCAGGAGTTTCCTGGACGATGATGGACCCTGACGGAGGCCTCTGCTGCGGACGCCCGATGCTCCTTGCGGGACGCAAGGAACCGGCCCGCGCCATGATGCGCATCAACAAGGAAATCATCCTTGCATCCGGCTGCGACATCCTTCTTCTCAGCTGTCCTATCTGCTACAGGGTATTCAAGGAGAACTACAACCTGCCGGGCATAACCGTTATGCACCACAGCGTATTCTTCAACGAACTGATAAAGGCAAATCTTCTTAAGGTTGACAAAGATGCCGAGATGAAACTGGCCTACCACGATCCGTGTGAACTCGGGCGAGGTTGCGGCATTTATGACCAGCCACGCGAGTTGGTTTCTGCAGCGGGAACCCTTGTGGAGGCCGCTCAGAACAGGGAAGCCAGCATCTGCTGCGGCGGATCGCTCGGAAGCCTTTCACTCAGCTACGAAAAGCGCCGTGACATAACGCTTAATTCCATTAAGAATCTCAAGGCGGGTAATCCGGATGCAATCGTAACGGCCTGTCCGCTTTGCCAGACAACCTTTAAGAATTATTCTGACATTCCTGTCCTTGATATCTCTCAGGTGATATTGAAGGAAAACAAAAAAGGATAATAGGAAAATGATTAAGGAGACAAATATCGGCGGCAGGACTTGTCGATTCTTCGGCTCCGATAAGCCGCAGCGTCTTCTTATCCAGCTCTCTGCAAGACACGAGAATCCGAACCTTGAAAAAGAGGCTCGGATTCTTTGTGATTTATGCCCCACTCCTTTCCTTCTTGTCGCCATTGAGCTTGAAGACTGGATGACGGAGCTTATGCCCTGGCCGGACAGCAATATGTCCCGTGACCCAATGGCAGGGAAACGCGCCCCTCAAACTCTGGATTACATCCTGAATATTCTTCTCCCAAAGCTTGAAGAGGAGTACGGCCCACATATCACCAATCCTCAAAACACCATCTTGGGAGGCTATTCCCTTGGCGGTCTCTTCTCTCTCTGGGCTTCTACTCAGACTGACAGATTCCTATGCATAGCGGCTGCATCTCCTTCCGTTTGGATCAAAGACTGGAATCACTTCTCCAAAGCTTACCTCCCAATGGCAAAGCGAATTTATCTCAGCCTTGGCGATAGGGAAGAACACGTGAAAAACCAGGCTATCGGTCGCGTCGGGGACTGTCTCCGTGACTTCTTCCGCCTTCTCAAAGAAACCCTACCGGAAACCGATTGCACCCTCTTCACCGAATCCGGCAACCACTTCACCGACAACCCTGCCCGCCTTGCCCGCGCCTTCTCCTGGTGCATGAAATAGGTTTACACAATCTTAAATTTATAACCGTAAACTATGAAAACTTTATGTCTGATTTATTCATCTACTACGAGGGTGAGTTGAATGATTTTATTGCCGAAGCTCTCGTTACTAAAGATACTCTATTGAAACGGGTTATTTCTGCGGCAAGCGAGAGGCTCATCTATGACCTACAAGATTTAGGCGTTTCTATTGATTATAACTGGTGCCATACCTTGGATAACAGTGCCAGCTTATCCCTGATATTCTAGAA
>CADBMK010000058.1 GCA_902795785.1 uncultured Bacteroidia bacterium
GTCAATCTCGTCGATGAAGACGATGCAAGGGCTCTTCTCCTTGGCCTGGCGGAAAAGGTCGCGGACGCGGGATGCACCCACACCGACGAACATTTCAACGAAATCAGAACCTGAGATTGAGAAGAAAGGCACGTTGGCCTCGCCTGCCACAGCCTTGGCAAGAAGGGTTTTACCGGTTCCCGGAGGGCCTACGAGGAGGGCACCCTTAGGAATCTTTCCTCCGAGCGCCGTGTATTTTGAAGGGTTCTTGAGGAAATCCACGATTTCCATCACTTCCTCCTTGGCTCCGTAAAGTCCTGCGACATCCTTGAATGTTACCTTGACCTCGTTCTTGTCTGCAAGTTTGCCGGTAGAACGGCCTACATTGAAGATTCCACTGCCAGGGCCGGCATTTCCGCCTCCCATGTTGCGCCCAATTCCACGGAACATGAAAATCCACATTATGAGGATGAGAACCGGGAATACGAGCCATTCTATTATTTCTCCCCAGGACATATTGTCATTCTCCATGACAATCTTGACCTGGTTATGAGGATCGAGTTCTGCATTCAGGGCGCCGAATTCAGCCTCGGCGTCAAATTTTCCTGAAACAAGGAATGTGAAATGCGGGGATCTGGCCGGAACCTTGCCGCCGAAATGGTCTTCATATTTGGCAAGTCTGTCCGGCTTGATTGTGATGCTTCCCTTGAAATCGTTTCTGATGAATTCAATCTCCTTGATGTCACCGGCGCGGAATATATCCTGAACTTCCGCCCATTCTATCTTCTGAGGGTTGGCACCTCCCTGACGGAAGAGCATGACACCCATGACCAGAATCAGAATAAGATACAGCCAGGAGAAATTAAATCTTATTTTGATGATCTTTCTGGGATCCTTATTGTTCTCTGCCATAAGCTTGTTTACTGATTAACTGAAGTTTTCTTTGATTTAGGCCTGTCTTTGTACTCTTTCCTTGGGGCGTCGGCCCAGAGTGACTCGAGGGCGTAGAATTCCCTGTACTGTGTAAGGAACACGTGCGCAACGAAGTCTCCGTAATCCAGGATTACCCAGAAACCGTTCTCCAGTCCCTGCATCCTGAGAGGCTTGCGTCCAAGCTCTTCACGAAGCTTGTCCACGATATTCTCCGCTATCGCAGATACCTTGGTAGTGGACTCAGCATCACAGATTACGAAGAAATCAGTGATGGCCGTTCCGAGCTTTCTTAAATCAATCCCTACGACGTTATTGGCTTTTTTGTCAAGCATAGCGTCGGCAAGTATTCTTAAATCGTGAGTTATCATATGAAAATTAATTGCCTATTTTTGCACTATAGAAAACAAATATAATAAAAAATGCCATTCCACGCTAATATTATATGGTACGAGAGCCTTGACTCGACCAATTCCGAAGCACTTAGAAATCTCCCTTCGTTAAAATGCGGAGACACCATTGCGGCGAGATTTCAAACTGCCGGTAAAGGTCAAAGAGGCAACTCCTGGAAAAGCGCTGCCGGAGACAATCTGACGTTTTCCATGGTCCTCAAGTTCGGTGACGGCCCTTTGCCCCCGATCCCGGCGAAATGTCAGTTCTCCCTTAGCGAAGCATCAACAATAACCGTGCGAGACTATCTTACCAGTAAAGGTGTCAGGGCACAAATCAAGTGGCCTAACGATATTTACGTCGCCAACAAGAAGATTTGCGGAATGCTTCTGGAGAACCAAATCGGCTCCGGAGCCATGCTGACGGGCAGTATAGTTGGAATTGGCATCAATATGAACCAGACGGAATTCGACCCCGGTCTGATGAATCCCGTGTCACTTAAGAAACTGACAAAAAAAGATTCTGACATAGAGGCAGAACTTCAGGAGATCTGCCGCCGTCTTTCGGAGAACTTCAGCCTCTGTGCAACGGAGGAAGGCCGCGCCGCACTTCACGAGAACTATCTTAAAGACCTCTACAGGCTGGATATGGAATATGATTATACGGACTGTCTGGAGGGCTGCCCAATGAGGGGAAAAATTGTGGACGTCTCCCCTACCGGAATGCTTAAGTTTAAAACAAATGAAGGCAAGCTCAAAGAGTTTGCCTTCAAAGAGATAAGTTATATTATCTAATTCTTTTATTTCATTGATTCGATAACACTTTTCGGGTCATCTGACTTGAATACTGCGCTGCCTGCAACAAGCATTCCGGCACCGCATTCCTTCAGTTTTGCTGAGTTCGAAGGAGACACTCCTCCGTCCACTTCAATCTCGATTTTCGCCCCGATTCTGCCGGCTTCTTTCCTTACGGCCTCTACCCTATCGTAAGTGCCTTCAATGAATTTCTGACCGCCGAAACCGGCGAATACGCTCATAATAAGGACAAAGTCAACGTCATTCAGATAAGGGAAAAGCCCCTCAAGCGGAAAATCCGGATTGACGGCAATGCCGGCCTTTGCACCGTTCTGCCTGATAAGCGCGATAATCTCCCTTGGATCTGTCCCGTCCTTTTGGGCAGCCTCCAGATGAAA
>CADBMK010000059.1 GCA_902795785.1 uncultured Bacteroidia bacterium
ATCATAAATCTCTATTCGTTGTTAAAATGGCCGCGCGAGCAGTGCTCGAATGTATATTCATCATACTCCTCCATTGTCATTCCCATCTCCTCAGCCTTCTTCCTGGAGCATTTCTCCACAAGGTCCATACGTTCAGTTGCGCCTGTTTCGTCAAAGATGGCCTTAATCTCGGCAAGGTCCTCGTCTGAAACAGTCTTGAGAGCGCCCTTTCCCTGACGGCCATAGTTTGCGCCAAGACGGTCAAACACATCCTGCTTATGTTCAAGGACCCACTCGTAGACAGGGCCGGCCTCAGGATGTTCTGAAATCTTTACTGCATCAGGATGGACGCAATATCCCATCTTAAGAATATTGCCGGCAAGCCTCTTTGTAAGAGGGTATAACTGACGGCCTTTCTCCGACTCGGTGAAATAGCCCAGTTCCGTTGACAGGTTTCTGAGAGCCATTACCACCAGGCCGGGGCCGTTGCCGCGCGGGCAGCGCGTCACGCAGGACATGCACTCTCCGCAATACCAGATTGTCTCACTCTTGAGAAGGGCAAGAATCCCCTCCTCATCCTTCCTTTGGACCGTATCCACGATTTTGCGCGGATCATATTTATAAAATTCAGCTGCAGGACAGATAGCCGTACATGTTCCGCAGTTGATACAAGTTTTCAACCCCTCCTTAAAGCGGTAGTCACTTGTTAATGCATCGTATAATTTTCCCATTTAAATGTAAAGATAACACTTTTTCAGGATTCGAGGATAGATTAATTATTCCTATATTAGTACTATGAAATCTATCAACACCACAAAGGCCCCGGCAGCAATCGGGCCTTACAGCCAGGCCATCCAGGCCGGCAATTTCGTCTATACATCAGGTCAGCTTCCTATCGACCCGTCAACCGGAGCATTCCCGGAAGGAGGAATCAAGCAGCAGACCCGCCAGTCACTCACCAACATCAAGTCAATCCTCGAAGAAGCAGGCCTCACCATGGGCAACGTCGTAAAAACGACTGTTTTCCTGGCCGACATGTCAGACTTCGCAGATATGAACGGCGTTTACGCTGAATTCTTCAGCGAACCCTTCCCTGCCCGCAGCGCGGTTGCAGTAAAAACCCTGCCGAAGAACGCACTGGTTGAAATCGAGGTCATCGCCTTCAAAGGCTAATAATATTTACGTCCCAGAGCAAAATAAACCGCCAGAAAGAAATAATTGTTGACATTATATGTTTACCTTTGTGATGAAAACTTAATAGTTATGAAACAATTATTTCTTTTTACAATTGTATGCCTCCTTGCAGGCTATTCTTCTTTTGCCCAGGATATCATTACCAAGAAAGATGGCTCAGTAATTAAAGCCAGAATTTCCGAAGTCGGTCAAACTTCAGTCAAGTACAAGTACTATTCAAATCTTGACGGCCCTGTTTTCACCATAGGAAAGTCTGATATTCAGATGATTACCTATCAGAACGGCGAGCAGGATGTATTTAAGACCGATGGCCAAAACTTTTCTATTCCTGAGGGCATCATGACCCTTGACCGCAGGACAGGAAAAGTATCCATCAACGGAATGAATATCGACAAGCAATCCACTTACCTGTATTTCACTCCTGAGGCTAATGAAATGTACAAAAGCGGAGAAACCATCTCAAATGTAGGTGATATTCTTTTAGGAACCGGTATTGGTTTTGCGGCCGGTTATTTTCTCGGTTCCGTTCTTTCAGGAAATGATCAGAATGGCGGCGTTTACGCAGTTTGTGCAGGTCTGGTGGCCATAGGGCTTCCTCTGCACATCTCCGGATTACATAAAATCGAAAATGCCATTGCCGACTATAACGCCAAACACGGATACGCACATTACAAACCAGAGTTCAGCTTTGGCGCCCAGCAGCACGGATTAGGTTTAGCCTTAAATTTCTAATCTATGAATAAATTCATCATTGCGTTTGTCCTTATCCTTGGCAGTTGTCTTACTGCATCAGCCCAGAGCATTATCACAAGGAAGGACGGCACAGACATCCAGGCCAAAATTCTTAAAGTAACTTCCTCGGAAATCAAGTACCAAAAATACAGCAATCCCGATGGCCCTGTTTTTGTCATGTCCAAATCAGACATCCGGAGTGTGAGATACGAAAATGGAGCAAGAGAAGTCTTTTCAGCATCGGGGATGAGGTATAAGGATTATAAAGACTATTATGACACCCGCAATTACGTACGCATGCAGGGTGATCCGTACTCCCCTTTCTGGATTGGCGTAAGTGATTTCATCATCCCGGGCCTTGGCAATGCCATCGCCGGAGAGTGGGACCGTGCAGCCGGTTTCTTTTTCGCCAATATGGGACTTGGACTTCTTGGTTTAACCCAGATAGAAACCGTCAGAGACGCATACGGTAATTTTAGAGAATACAGAATTTCCCCATTATACTGGCTAATCCTTACAACCCGGTTGGGAATAAACATCTGGGGCATCTGTGATGCAGTTGAAGTGGCAAAGACAAAGAATATGTACAATCAAGACCTCAGGACTCAGAGAGCCTCTCTGGACCTTAAAGTTGAGCCATATTTTGCGTCCACAGCCTCTTCTCCAAATGGTTCCCAGCCAATTGCAGGATTATCGCTAAAAGTAACCTTTTAACTAGAAGAAATCTTCAAACAGAAAACGCTCACCAAAGTGAGCGTTTTTTTATTCTTACAGGATTTTGATTGCAATGTGGGCGCAAGCCTCGGCATCGGCCAGTGCATGATGGTGATTGGTCAGGTCATAGCCACAGGCCGCAGCCACTGTCTGCAGTTGGTGATTGGGCAGTCTGCAGCCGAAATAGCGGCGTGATGCTGCAAGTGTATCGTGGAATTCATAATCCGGATAATCCATCTGATACACCTTGAACACCGCCTTGAGGCAACCTTCGTCAAACCTGCTGTTATGGGCAACCAGAGGCAGTCCCTCAATCCTTGGAGCAATCTCCTTCCATACATACGGAAAGACCGGGGCGTCCTCGGTATCTTCCTCCGAAAGGCCGTGGACCTGCTGGCAGAACCACTTGTAGTATTCCGGTTCAGGATGTATCAAAGAGTAGAAGGAATCCACAATCCGGCCA
>CADBMK010000060.1 GCA_902795785.1 uncultured Bacteroidia bacterium
CTCCTACAGATGTAGAAGGCTTTTTTTTTTTTTTTTCTGAAGGGACTCGAACCCTCGACCTCCGGCGTGACAGGCCGGCATTCTAACCAGCTGAACTACCGCACCAGTGCTGGTTGCTTCCTGAAAGCGGTTGCAAATATAAGGCGAGATTTTGGAACTACCAAATATTTTATGCAATTATTTGAAGAAAATTTAAGCAAAAATGGCTTTGTAGGTGGATGTGAACGGGTTACGGGCTCGAATAATTTTTACTTCCTAAGACGGGCCCAAGGCATAATTGCAGCGGGGGCTTCGTGCGCAAGCAGAAGGTCACGCATCCTGTCCATATACGGTGCTATATGGGAGTAGAAAAGCCTGTATCCGGCACAGAGAGCGTTAAGGCCGGTCTCCCCTTTTTCAGTTGTATTGAATCTGTGCTTCGGACACTCGCCGTTGCAGGCGAAGAGCCACTCGCAGCGGCGGCATTTCACCGGGAGGGTGTTGCGCTTGTCAATGCCGAAACGCACCTGTGCCTCGGACTGCATCATCTCGGCGATGCTCCGGCTGGCGATATTGCCGAGGGAGCGTCCGCTGTAAACGAAGTGGTCACAGGGATAAAGGTCCCCGTTGTGCTCTATGACGGCATTGCCGCCGCAGGTACGGGCGTAAACGCAGGTTCCGGGCTGAACGTTGCACCAACTGGCAAGGGCGGCGTCAAACTGATTGACAAAGACGCGGCCTACGTCATTCCTGACCCAGAAATCGAAGATCTGGACAAGGAACTTTCCGAAGCCGATATCGGAGACTGACCACGGGGCGATGGTTGCGCCCTGCGCGGAAGGGTCAACAATATACGGGCGGGAGCCTTTTACAGGCTTGCCGTCCTTAAGCGGATACTTGACATGCTCAAGAACCGGCATGAACTGTATGTAGCCTGAACCGACATATCGGAGGAACTGATAAACCTCCAGTCCCCTGCCCTCCGAGGCCTTGTTGACCGTGGACATGGTATTGAACTCAACTCCCCCGGTGCGGAGAAGGTTGATTCCACGCATCACCTTATCGAAGGTCGGAAATCCTCCCCTGTCCCTGCGGTATCTGTCGTGGATGTCCTGCGGTCCGTCGATGGAAATGCCTAACAGGAACTCATTTTTCCTGAAGAACTCGGTCCAGTCACGGTCAAGGAGTGTGCCGTTGGTCTGGAGGGTGTTATGGACAACCTTGCCGTCAGCATATTTTCGTTGGAGTTCCACGGCCTTTTTGTAGAAGTCAAGGCCAAGGACGAGGGGCTCTCCCCCGTGCCAGTTGAACGTAACCTCCGGAACCTCGTTGGCGGCGATATATTCCCTGACTACAGTCTCCAGCATGTCCAGGGACATGCGCGGCTCGTGTCCACCGTTGATATCCGCCTTGTCAAGGTAATAGCAATAATGACAATCGAGGTTGCAGAGCGATCCCGCAGGCTTTAGCATTATATTGAATGCCGCAGGCCCCGAAATACGAGCTGCATCCTCGATTGTGATGGTATTCTTGAACTGGTCAGCCAAAGCTATCCGGAACTATTTTCCGAGACGTTTCTCAATGGCCGCTGTCTGCTCCTCGAATCCCGGCTTGTGAAGGAGGGCGAACATGTTCTTCTTGTAAGCCTCAACGCCAGGCTGGTTGAACGGATTCACTCCAAGCTGGTATGCAGATACGCCGCAGGCAAACTCGAAGAAGAAGAAAAGTGCGCCGAGAGTCTTTGCATCAATCTTCTCTACGCTGACTTCAATCTGAGGCACGCCGCCGTCGATATGGGCAAGTTTGGTACCGAGCTGAGCCATTGCGTTGCAGTGCTCCACGTGCTGGCCTGCGAGATAGTTGAGCTGGTCAAGATTCTGCTCATCTGAAGGGATTACCACGCTTCTTGTGGCGTTCTTCACATTGACCACGGTCTCGAACATGCAGCGGTCACCGTCCTGGATGAACTGGCCCACTGAGTGGAGGTCGGTGGTGAAGTTCACTGAAGCCGGGAAGATACCCTTCAGATCCTTACCCTCAGACTCTCCGTAGAGCTGCTTCCACCACTCGCCAAGGAAGGTGAATTTAGGATTATAGTTTACGAGAACCTCAACCTTCTTACCGTATTCTGAATAGAGGAGGTTGCGCATTGCAGCGTACTTGATTGCAGGATTCTCCTCAGACCTTACCTCTACGGCCTTCTTAGCCTCAGCGGCGCCGGCGAGGATGGCACGGATGTCAAGACCCGCAAGCACGATAGGAAGGATACCTACCGGAGTGAGTACTGAGAAACGGCCTCCTACGTTGTCAGGAACGATGAAGCTCTTGTATCCCTCCTGAGTGGCGAGAGTCTTGAGCGCGCCCTTTTTGGCATCGGTAATGGCAACGATTCTCTCCTTTGCCTCGGCCTTGCCGTATGTCTTCTCGATATGCTCCTTAACGATACGGAATGAAACTGCAGGCTCGGTGGTGGTACCTGACTTGGAAATATTCACGCAGGCCACATTACGCTCTGCGACAAGGTCCATGAGCTCCGCAAGATACTCTTCAGAAAGATTGTTTCCTGCAAATACCACTTCCATCTTGTCCTTTGCGCTCTTAAGCTGCTTTGCAAAATTATGAGAGAGGGCCTCGATGGCGCAGCGGGCTCCAAGATATGAGCCGCCGATACCAATTACCACAACGAGATTTACTCCCTTTGCAAGCCAGGCGTCACGGACAGCCTCGCATTCCTTTATGAGTGAATCCGGAGTCTCGGTAGGAAGAACCTTCCAGCCGAGAAAATCATTTCCGGCGCCCTTTTCTGACTGAAGGACATCAAATGCCTCAAGAGCCTTTTCTACTGATTTCTTATACTGAGCTGCGTCTATGAACGATTCGCAGCCTTTAAGATCTACATTAACCATTGTAATTGATTTTATGATATTATTTCCTTAGATGTATAGTATTTAAAAAAGTCCGCTAATATAGTCATAAAGTTACAATTCACACTGAGCCTTGCACTTTGCCGTAAATCCGGCAGGGATATTCAACTCATTGAACCTGTTCTCCATGGCCTTCACGTCAATGGCCCTGAGGATAGCCTCTGACTCCTGCGGCTTTGCAAGAATAAAGCTTGAAGCCTGCGCAAGGGCAAGGAACTCATCAGGGAGCATCATATACGGATCCACGTTTTTGGCGAACACGAGCTTGGCCTCAGGAGTAATCTTCATCATCCTGTTCATAATGCCTTTCTTACCGTCAAGGACTTTCACGTCATTGTCAGGATTGAAACTGCACTCAAGGGTGAGAGCCTCGCTGGCGGAAGTCTCCTGCGTATAGACAACAAGCTGGAGGTCCTTTCCAACATAGCCCCAGACGGTCTTGCCTTCCGAAGCGTCCTTCCCGGCAAAGCGGGAATAAGGAATCTCCTTACCGTTGACGACAACCTTTTCCGGAGCATACACGTGCTCAAGGACGAAGGTAACGTTCCTTGTCGGGAACGCACCCACATAATCGCCGTCCCTGGCATCCACCTTCACTACCGTCTTTGACGCATCGGCAGTCTTGGAAATGGTCGTTACGGCATACTCCCTTGAATAGGCCTGGGTCTCTCCGTCATCCTCATACATCCTGGCCGTTGACTCGCCTTCTCCCGGAGCCACAAACACGCGGAAGGCGTTTGTCTTCTGCTGGAGGGATGTAATGTCAGGGTCGGCCATCGGGATGATGGCGCCTGCCTTTACGAAATACGGATTCTCGTCAACCGTATATTCAAGGTTGTACTCGGCTCCGCCGTCATAGACCATGCCGGTTGCCGCGTCGTACCATCTGTTTCCGGCAGGGAGCCACACTTTAAGCGGAGCGAGTCCGGTGTTGGTGTTCGCCGGAGAGTCGATGGTGACGGCCAGGATATCGTCGCCGAACATATACTCCTTCTTGTATGTATAGGACTCGGCTGCTTCCGGTGCGTCGTAGTAAAGAGGTCGGCAAATGGACACGCCGGTATCGTATGCCTGACGGGCCGCCGTATAGATGTACGGAGAAAGGTCATAACGGAGACGGATTGCCGCACGCATCGCATCGAAGTGGTCAGGGAATGCCCAGATTCTCTTTTCCATCGTCATGTCCTTGGTGGAATGCGTCTTGAAGATAGGCGTGAATACGCCGGACTGAATCCAGCGGGTATAAAGCTCCGGATCTGTAAAATTGACGCCCTTCGGCTGCATATGGCCGCCGATATCATGGCCCCAGTAGCCGTAGCCCACATTGGATGCGGTGGCGGTGAAATACGGAATGTAGCCGAGGACCTTCCACGTAGCGTAGGTATCGCCGGAGAAGCCGATCTGATAGCGATGGCTTCCAAGGCCGCCCCAGCGGTGATAGATGACAGGACGCTTTGCATAGATGCCGTCACTTACGCTCTGCCTTACCTTGTCATTAAAGAAGGTATGGTTGAGCCAGAAGGTGTTGTTGACTCCCTGCATATACTTGCTGTACTTCCACTGCTGCCAGTCAAGCCACCAGAAATCAACGCCTTGTGCCTCAAGAGGATGGATGA
>CADBMK010000061.1 GCA_902795785.1 uncultured Bacteroidia bacterium
AAAATGTCCTAAATGCGGAAATGTCTTTTCCGTTGATGAAGCAGACTATGCTTCCATTGTGAATCAGGTAAAAGGAGCCGAGTTTGATGCGGAGGTGAATAGGCGTATAGCTGAACTGCACCGTCAGCAGCAGGCGGAAGAGCAGGCGCGTATTGCCACAAAAGAGCAGGCCCATCAGAGTGAACTGTTCAAAAAGGATCAGGCAATAAGTGAGAAGGATGGGGAAATTGCAAGACTGAAGGATCAACTTCTGGCAATGGGAGACCGTCAGAAACTCGCAGTTGGAACCGCAGTAGCAGACAAGGACAAAGAGATTGCCACACTCAAGGCTGAAATCCAAAGAAGCAACCAGAATCTGCAGATTGCCGTGATGAAGGAGCGCCAGCAGGCACAGACTGCAGCGCAGGCCAAAGACGCACAGATTGCCCAGCTGCAGTCTCAGGCAAAACTGGCGGCATCTGAAGCATCTCTTCGTGAGAAACAGATACAGTCAGAATATGAAGGAAAACTTCAAGTAGAGAGAGCGGAGGCGGAGTCCCGTCTGCGCGTAGCGGAAGAAGAGGTTGAACGCCTTAAGGACTTCAAGACCAGACTGTCCACAAAGATGATTGGAGAAAGCCTGGAAGTTCACTGCAGCACAGTGTTCGAGAGTGAGCTTAGGGCGCTGCTTCCAAATGCGTATTTCGAGAAGGACAACGATGCATCCAATGGTTCCAAGGGAGACTTCATATTCCGTGACTATGACAACGGCAAGGAGTACATCTCAATAATGTTTGAGATGAAGAATGAGAATGATGATACGGCATCCAAGCATAAGAACGAGGACTTCTTCAAGAAACTTGATGCTGACCGCAATGCCAAGGGCTGTGAGTACGCAGTGCTTGTGACTCTTCTTGAGCCTGACAGCGAGCTTTACAACGGAGGCATTGTAGATGTATCACACAGGTATCCTAAGATGTACGTCATCCGCCCGCAGTTCTTCAAGGCCATCATTACCCTGCTTGTGAATGCAGCCAAGAAAAGCATTGACTATCAGCGTCAGCTTGAAGTGGCTCGCAGTCAGAGCATTGACGTAACTCACTTTGAGGAGAACCTTAACGCTTTCAAAGACGCATTTGGACGCAATTATCGTCTTGCAAGCGAGAAATTCAAGTCCGCCATTGACGAGATTGACAAATCCATTTCCCATCTCCAGAAGATCAAAGATGCACTTATAGGCTCAGAGAACAATCTGCGCCTTGCCAATAACAAAGCAGACGACCTTACCATCAAGAAACTCACCAGAGGAAATCCCACTATGAAGGCAAAATTTGACAAGGCCCGTCAGAATGCCACCGATGAGATATCGGATTTGCCTCTCCCTACCCCAGATGAACTTGATTTTCAGTAATATGAACAGGATAAAGAATAAGATATTTTGGGCCGTAGTTATAGTTTCCATATTGGCGGTTACTGGATGTGGACAGACGGCCGGGAAAGCCGGGAATGATGGGAATGAGTTGAAGGACAAGTTGCAGAACGGAGACCTGATCTTTGTCGGTCTGCCTGTGGGGTATGATGCAGAGACGGGCACCATGGATGACGCAATTGCATCTGCAACCGGAAATGAAGGAGGTCTGAATATCATACACGTGGCCATTGCAGAGGTAAAGGCGGACAGCGTTTGGATTATTGACGCAACCATTGCTCACGGAGTGGACAGACATCCGTTAGATACATTCCTGACGGATTTTACGTTGAAGGATGGGCGTTATCCGGAGTTTATCGTTAAAAGGATAAAGAACCGTTGCGGTCATAATGACGGAGTGGAGTCAAGTGCCTGTGTGGATGTGGATGCGGCGGTAGAAAGGGCCAAGACCTTTTGTGGACGGGCATATGACCAGTGGTTCCTGCCGGATAATGAGCAGCTGTATTGCTCTGAGCTTGTACAGAGGAGTTATTTGGACGAGGATGGGAACCAGGTGTTTGACAGCGAGCCCATGAACTTCAAGGCACCTGATGGAACAATGCCGAAGTACTGGGTGTGGCTCTTTGACAAACTGGGAATGGAGATTCCTCAGGGAGTGCCCGGGACCAATCCTCAAAGCATGTCAAAATCTGACATTCTTGAAAAGAAATAAGTAAAGTAACAAGTAAAGAAATACGTAAAAAATTGGGCTCCGTCAGTTATTTCTGAACGGAGCCCTTTGGTTAAGATTATGATGTTTTTTGGGTTAATTATATAGCCGTTGTAACCTCTGTATCATTGACAGTGAAACTGAGGCGGTTGGTCAGGGATGTGTTCTTCATGCTGACAAAAGTGCCGTTATGTTTGTATGCACTAGGAATCTGCTTTGAGCCGTAGTATGTAATGCCTTCCGAGTCAACGACGGTGAATGTATATTTTTCAGCATTTGACTCACTTCCGTTACGCAATGCTACAAAGAACGGATCCGTAGTGGCAGCAGGAAGCGTGACATCAACCGCTCCGTAAACATCCGACGCCCCGATTTTTGAGGAATAACGGACAATCCTATTTAAAGCTCCTTCTATGCTGACGGACCTAGCATTGATTGGTGTCTTGCTGGTACCGTTGTCATAACGGAAACACATGCGGTAAATGCTCTGCTGGTTGGAAAAAGTAGCAGACTTGGTGGTAACGACGTTATCTGAAACACCGGTCACAAGAACGGAAGCCTTTGAGAAATTGTATTGTGCCTCAATGGAATTCTCCGGATCGTCCGACATTAGAAGACGTCCGTTCTGGCCGGAATAATTCCATATCCTGTGAGGTGTCACAAGGGTAAGATTGGTGATGTTTGCCATTATGTCCGTTGTTGAAACAGTTCCGGACAGTGTGGCGTGACGCGGATTAGACGGATCCGGTGTGGCAAGGAGATAACCGATATAGGTACTTGACTTGTAAACATGAACGGTATCCCCTTCTCTCCAAATGCTTCTCAAATTGGTTGTCGTTGCCTCATCTCCATCAATATCCAGTCCTTTTGTCCCATTGATATCGCTTCTGTCAGCCCTGATGGATACTTTGAAGACTTTTTCCGGTCCTTTTGGCGCAGAAACTTCTTCTTCAACCTTTCCGCAACTGCTAACAGAAAAAGCGGCAGCCACACAGGCAATGGCCAAAGAGGCATATATGTGTATTTTGTTGTATTTCATATTATTCCAGAGTTAGAAGATGTATATTTTTCCGGCAGGGATGGCGGTACCCGTAAACTTATAGAAGTTGAGCGATCCATCCGATATACTGAGGACATACGGAACATTGTTGCCGATTTTGCCGTTTGAAAGCGCAGTACTGGTGTTGGAACCACGCAGGACATTGCCCGCAGGAGCAGTAACGGAGACACTATTGTTTCTGCTTATCTGAATTGTTTCCGAATCTCCAATCAGAATCACAGCTGTTCCAGGAGGAATAACGTTGCTGGAGTATTTGAGTTCCTTCAGGACAATATCGTCACCCATTTGGGTGGCAATATAAGCCTTGACTCCATCAGCAAGACTATAACTAAGAGAACTGTGATAGAATGTAGCCACATATTTTGTCTTACCCATCACAGTGGCCTGTGTAGCATAAAGGAGCAAATCGTTCGAATATCCGGCCGATGCTGTGATTGATACGTCATTTGCCGGCATTGTAAAGCTTCTGCCAACAATATCCTCTCCGTTAACCTTATACGTAACCAACATATCGCTGGAAACGTTTCCAGTATATTTCAAAGTAACGGTTGAATTGTAGCAACTGATATACTTGTTGTTGTATCTAATGGCTGACTCTCCGCATGCCTGAATGTTTGTGAGAGGATACGAAACCACATCACCCTCGAAGTCGACTGAGCCGGACAGCGTAATTGTACGTGCAAGACTGTTTCCGGAAACGGCTGAATTGGTATGATACGTATTGATAACCCTGCCATAACTATGGCCTACCGTTGGTCCCCTTCTATTGTTTGTGGTACCACCGTCAAGAGAGGAACCTACATACAGACAGTTCTTAACTATTGCCTGGCTGTTGCTGACATTAGAGTAAAGATATCCTACTATTCCGCCCAGGTTGGTCGGGTTGGATACTCCTTCATAATTAATGACAGCCGCGGACAGGCATCCTTCCACGGTAGAATAGGAATTGGTTGCGTCTGCCATGCACTCACCTACGATGCCACCTATATTGGAAGCAGAGTTGACTCCAGCATTGACAGTTATGTTTGTCACAAGGCAGTTCTTCACAATGCTGAAAGCGCCAAGGTATCCTACGATTCCGCCAACATAGTGAGCTCCTGTGAATGTGCTGCCGGAAACCGCCAGATTCTCAATGGCACAATGATTCTTTGATGTGCCTGATACTTTTCCGAAAACGCCGATATATGA
>CADBMK010000062.1 GCA_902795785.1 uncultured Bacteroidia bacterium
CACTGTGGATATTTTCAATGAAGGTGTTGATATTCCGGAGATTAATCAGGTCATCCTTCTTCGTCCTACTGAGTCTCCTATTATCTTTGTTCAGCAGCTAGGTCGTGGATTACGTAAAGCTGAAGGAAAGGAATTCGTCATAATTCTTGATTTCATTGGAAATTACCAGACCAATTATATGATCCCTATTGCTCTGTCTGGAGATAGAACTGGTAATAAGGATAATATACGTCGTTCTCTGATGGAAGGCAACAACGTTATTCAGGGCGCCTCAACAATTTATTTCGATGAAATATCACGTGAGCGAATCTATAAGTCCATAGATGCAGCCGACCTTAATCAGATCAGACTTTTGAAAAAGGAGTATCAGTCCTTGAAATTCAAACTCGGCCGTATTCCTAGACTGACAGATTTCGATGATATGGGAGAACTTGACCCTCTACGTATTGTTGACAAAAAAGGTTCATATCAGGCATTCCTTAGGGAATATGAGAAGGATTTTACCGAGAAGTGGTCTGATAAACAGTATCAGATTCTGGAGTTTATTTCCAGGAAATTTGCATCCGGTATGCGTATCCATGAGTTGTCTCTTCTCAGAATTTTGATTGATAATCCGGAGTCGGTGGATCAGTGGCTGCCGTTACTTAAGAGTAGGTACAATATTGTTCTGGATGAACATTCACTTCAGAATGTTGAGGCTGTTTTGGCAGGCGATTTCTTCAGAGGAGAACGCTTCCATATAGCTCTTGCAAAAAGAACTCCTCAAGGCTTTAAACTCTCAGTATCATTTGAGGAGGCTTTGAAAAATGAAGCCTTCCATGACGCTGTTATTGATTTATTGGAATTCGGTATCAACAGATATAAAAGAGATTATGCCAAGCCATATACGGGAACTCAATTCAATCTGTATAAGAAGTATACCTATTCTGAAGTCTGCTGGCTTCTTGGGTGGAAAAAGGAAGAGGTCTCTTTGAATATTGGTGGCTACAAATACGATTCATTTTCAAAGACATATCCTATCTTCATTAATTACGAGAAAGAGGATGATATTGCCGCTACAACTAGATATGAAGATAGATTCACAGATCCTTCTTCGTTAACGGCCATATCTAAGAGTCGAAGAACAATCGATTCCGACGATGTTCAGAATGCTGTTCATAGTCAGGAGCGTGGTATCTTGATGCCTCTCTTCGTCAGGAAGAACAAAGATGACCAGACATCCAAGGAGTTCTACTTCCTTGGTACCATGCGTCACAACGGACACCTCCAGCAGTTTGTGATGGATGATACAGAAGATGTAACAGCCGTAGAAATAGGTTATAAATTAGACACACCTGTAGAGAGTAATCTCTACGAATATATCACAGAACAATCATTATGAAAACAATAGAAGTCGTAGCAGCAATCATTCGTAAGGACAATAAAATCTTCGCCACCCAGCGTGGCTATGGAGAATTTAAAGACTGGTGGGAATTTCCGGGCGGCAAAATGGAGGCAGGGGAGACTCCAGAGCAGGCTCTAGTCCGTGAAATACATGAAGAACTTGATACTGATATCAGTATTGACAAGTTCCTTTATACCGTAGAGTGGGACTATCCAAAGTTCCACCTTACCATGCATTGCTATATCTGCTCTCTACTCACCGAATCTCTTCACCTCAATGAGCACGAGGCTGCCCGCTGGCTGACCAAGGAGGATATCCACTCCGTTAACTGGCTTCCTGCAGATGAGATTCTCCTTCCGATGATTGAGGAAGAATTAAAGAGTATATAGAAAACTATTTAAAACAATATTAACCATGAAAAGAACTATTCTTATTATTGCAGCCTTATTCTCATTTGTTGCTTTGTTTGCTCAAAACAAAGGTGATAAGTATATTTCTGCTGCAGCCTCATTGTCCTTCGGATCTCAGAATACCAGGACCACTGTTCAATCTATAACTAAAACTCAAAAGAGTCCATTAACAACAGAAATTGACTTAATTGGAGAGTTTGGATATTTTATCACTGATAATGTTCGTCTTGGGCTTGCTCTCGATTTTCCTATCACATCAAGCCCTAGTTCAAAAGAAAACGGTAAGTGGTTAAGAAATAATACCGTTGGATTAAGTTTTAATCCGAATGTGGCATATTATTATAAATTGACAGAGGGTTTGTATTATACACCAGAGGCAGGCGTTTCATTTGGGTTTGGATCTTATAAGCAGGAGATTTCTTCCGATTCATCGTATTCAAATGGCTATACAAACTGGGGAATTAATGTTACTCCTTTAGCTCTTGAATATCAAGTGAATCCCAAAATTGCTCTTGGCATCGGTGTATTTTCATTTGGCTATAATGAATTGAAAATTAAGAACAAATCATCCGATACGTCCGTTGCCTATGGTCAGTTTAAGTTTGATTTTAATTCTGCATTTATCAGCGTCCGCTTTTATCTGTAATTGACTCTTATATATAATTCATATGGCAGAGGACTTATATGCGGTTCTCTGCCGTTTTTATTATTTCTCGGCTAATGCTTCGGCCTCGGTGATGGGGGAGAAGCGGTCCTGAAGGCGGCCGTCTCGGTTGACTTTTTCGAAGAACATATCGTATGGGCGGACCCAGATGTCGCCATCGCCGTACATTGCTTGGTAGACGACTACTTTCTCCTGCGTTTCACTGTTTTTAGCAATGTGGAGGAGGCGGTAGATGCCGCCCTTGAAATGGCGGTAGTATTGGGCTGTGTTATTGTTCATAAAGCAATGTAATAATGATCAATTAAACATACAATATTTATTTATGAAATGTAACCATATTGTTAAGTATTTATTATCTTTGATAGATAAAGCCTAAAATAATTTAGCTTGAACTATAATCACAACACTTAACACTAACAAAGCAATGAAAATAAGTAATCGCTTCTCAGTTATTTCCGTTTTTATTCTGAGTTGTTCTTTTTTGTTCCTGTCTTTAGGATCTGTGAACATGTATGGTCAGTCTGCATTGGAAAATGGATACAATGCGTATAATCAAGGGCATTATGAGCAGGCTGTGACCTCCCTGAAAGAGGCAGTGGCCGAGACTCCGGAGAATGCGTATGTGTATCTGTATCTGGGAATGGCAAATGCGGAGCTGAAGCATTACGATGATGCTGGGGATGCTTATAGCTATGCCATTAAGTATGGAGAGGGTAATAAAAAGCTGCTTGGGCAGGCGTATGTTGGAAGAGGACTGGTTTATTCCCGGGGTTTTATGTTTGACAAGTCTGATGCAGATTATAATGCAGCACTGCAGCTTAATCCAAATAATCTAAATGCAAGGTTGCTGAAGGCCCGGAATCAGACTCAGAGAGGTAATTTTGCTGAGGCAATCGAGCTATATGATGGAATAATTGAGAGTTATCCGGATGCTGCTATCTATTCTCTTAGAGGATCTCTCAAGATACTTCTTTCTGATTATGAAGGTGCGAAGGCTGACATCAATAAGAGTATAGAACAGAATCCTGCGGATGCGTATGCGTATCTTTCAAGAGGACGCATATTACAGAATCAGGGAAACAAAGAAGATGCAGAGAAGGATTTCAATACAGTATTGCAATTGGATAACAAACCATATGAGTTGACAGGGGCGGCCGCTTTTGCTTACCATTATTTAGGTAGGGATGACCTGGCTGTTAATAATATCAATCGGGCAATGAAGTTTAAAGAATTGCTTGGAGGAGCGAGTGCTGAAGACTGCTATAATGCAGCCTGCCTGTATTCGTTGGTTAAAAATAATGATATGGCAATGTATTACTGTTGCCAAGCATTAAGAGGCGGTTTCTCCGACTTCTATTTACTGTCAAAAGATCCCCTTCTTGAAAATGTCAGAAATGACAAAGATTTTCAAAAATACATAACCTTCTATTGGCCTAAATCAATTGCGTCGTTAAGCCCATGTCAAGAGAGGACGCCTGAGGTTATTGAATTGCCATTATTTCTCGGACGTCATGCTAATTCGTTCAGTACTTGGGTTACTTCTCATTTAAGATACCCTGAAAATGCTAGAAGAAATAGCATTGAAGGAACGGTTACTTTAAGGTTCTATGTCGAGAAAGATGGTTCAATACGCGATGTGAAAGTTCTTTTTAGCGCAGATCCAGACTTGGATGCGGAAGCTGTCAGGGCTGTCAAGTCATCGCCTAAATGGACTCCAGGAAAGTTGGATGGTGAGAATGTCCGTGTATACTATTCATTCCCGGTAGTATTCCGTTTAAGATAACGGCAGATTTGCGGATGGTGGCGAAATAATATATATTTGATAAGCAGTGAGACTGCCAGCTAACCATATAATCCGCAAAAGATATGCATATCCACGAAGAAGCCGCACGCTGCCTATTATGTGCAGATGCCCCCTGCAGTAAGGTCTGCAGGAAGAGTGATCCGGCAAGGGCTATCCGGGCCGTCCGTTTTGGAAATGAGTCATTGGCTCGCCAGTGGGTATCGGAGGCTGATGATTCCGAGTTGGAGGCTGCCGAAAAGGCGTGCATCCATTATGATTATCCAATCCGAATCAGAGAGTTGGTAAAGTCTCTGCCGGAAGTAACTGATGGCGGAAAAACAGGTCTGCCGTCACTTGCCATAGAGTTTTGCGGTATTCATTGTGAGAATCCTTTCTTTCTGGCATCCTCTGCTGTCTGTACCAACTATGATATGGTATCCAGGGCCTTTGATGCGGGATGGGCAGGAGTTTTCTACAAGACAATCTGCATGCAGGAGATAAAGGAAGTGTCTCCGCGTTTCGATGCTGTGTATGAGAATGGCAGGAGCGGGGACTTCTATGGCTTCAGGAATATGGAGCAACTTAGCGAGAATCCTGTGGAGATGGACTTCGATATCCTGAAGAGGCTCAAGCGGGATTATCCCTCAAAGGTGGTGATTGCTTCCATTATGGGGCAGAAGGAAGAAGACTGGATTGAGCTGGCAAAGATGGCTGAGGCAGCAGGCTGTGATGCCGTAGAACTGAATTTTTCCTGCCCTCAGATGCGTCTCTCGGGGATGGGCAGCGATGTGGGGCAGAATTCGGAACTGGTCACATTCTACACGTCCTTCGTGAAACGGAATGTAAAGATTCCTGTCATTCCTAAGATGACTCCTAACGTCACCCATATATCCCAGCCGGCAATGGGTGCGTATTTTGCGGGTGCAGATGCCATATCCGCCATCAATACCATCAAGAGCGTCACGCTGGGGGAGGGGGCGGATGTAAGCGGCAGCCATACCACGTCCGGCTATTCCGGCCGGGCCGTTAAGCCTATAGCCCTCAGGCATGTCCTGGAAATGGCAAAGAATCCTATTATGAAAAACATCCAGTACAGCGGCATAGGCGGTATAGAAACCTGGCGTGATGCCCTGGACTTCATTCAGTTGGGATGCCGGAACGTGCAGGTCTGCACTGCTGTTATGCAGTATGGCAACAGGATAATCGATGACTTGATACTGGGCCTTCAGAACTATATGGCCAGCCACGGAATCGGCAGTCTTGATGAACTTGTCGGAGAACTGCTGCCGCAATTCCTTCTGCCGCATGATCTGGACAGGGATACCATTGTCTTCCCTAAGGTTGACAGGGATAAATGCATAGGCTGCGGACGCTGTTATACATCCTGTATGGACGGCGGACACCAGGCCATCAGTTTTGGCGAAGACCGTCAGCCTCGTGTAAACGGAGCCAAGTGCGTTGGCTGCCTGCTCTGCCGTCTGGTATGTCCTTCCGGTGCCATCTCACCGGCAAAAAGAATTCCGAAAAGAGACTGACCGGTTATAGCTTTTCTATCGCCTTGAGGCAGTTATGCTTGTCCTTTGGGGTTAATTGCGGATGCATCACGGTGCCGCCCCTGTCAATGGTGGAGACAATCTTGAAGCCTGAGTATCGGCATATCTCACGCATTGCGCGGATGGCGCCTCTGGACTGCTTGAACCAGATGTTCCAAGGCCAAGGAGTGGTGCAGGTGCTCAAAAGGATGCATTTCTTCCCCTTCATCAGGGGCTCGGGGAAGCGGGGAGTGTCACGCATCATTCCATAGACGATGCGGTCAAACAGGACCTTCATCTGGCCGGGGATGTTGCCCCAGTAGCAAGGTGCTCCCATGATGATGGCATCGGCCTGCTGAATCATCTTCAAAACCCTCTGGGAGTCGTCCTCTCCAAGCACGCAGCTGCATTTGGCCCTGCAGGCCATACAGCCTATGCAGGGCTTGATGCTTAGTTCATTGGTGTAGACAGTCTGCACCTTGTCTCCTCTGTCCTGTGCCTTGTCCTGCATTATGCCAAGCATCTGCGAGAGCAGGCCCTTCTTCTTAGGACTTCCGTTTATGATCAAAATGTTCATTTTTCAATAGTTTTATTTTTCAAATATAGAAATTTAGGATATAGTGGTTTAACGTATAGTAATTTATGGTTTTGCGTTAAGGTATTGTTTCAGCGCATCAACATAATCCTTGAAGGCTTCCTGGCCGGCAGGAGTGATCTTGCAGGTGGTGCGGGGCATCTTGCCCTTGAAGCCTTTTTCAACGGTGATGTATCCGGCGGCGGTGAGTTTGTCAATCTGCACGCTGAGGTTCCCGGAGGTGGCGCCTGTCTGCTTCTTGAGATAGGTGAAATCAGCCTCATCGACCCCGGCGAGGATACTAATCACGGCCAGCCGAAGCTCCGAATGAAGGAGTGGGTCTAACTTAGGGAACATAGGACTACCTGTATTGACGTTTAACGAGGATGCCGGTAATGAAAAGAACGATTCCTGCAAATGTGAACAGGAACATCTGTTCCTCACAGAGCCCAATTCCATAATACAGCGCCAGTCCGCCTATTCCGGTAAGGAAACCTGCAATCTTGATTATCCAGTTCTTAAGAGCAATGCCTGTAATGGCCTCTGCCAGACCGAACAGAAGAATAATCTGAGCGGAAAGACTTGTGCCTACGGCGATGATTACAAGCGGATTCTTGGTGATGGAAGAGCACAGGATATCGAAGATTGCAACAGAACACGCAAATACGCAGAATGTAAGCCAAATTCCGCCGGTTATGCGGCTGATTACATTCTCGGAACGTACAACGTCATCCCTTTTTGCCAACAGTTTTTCCAAAGGGAATCCCGCAAGCGGCAAGGCAAACCAAATCGTGTTCCAATATGCGTGGCCGGTACTGTTCCAGAGAACGTACACAACCAGAGAGAACATCGTAAGAAGCGCACCCCAAAGCATATAGTACTTTGCATTGCTGCGAAGAATGTCTTTGCGGCTGTTATTCAGTGTTTCGGTGATAAGTGACAGGCTTTCCTGAGCCGTCATTTCTTTGTTTTGTTCCATAGTATCAATTGTTTAACTTGTTTTTCGGAATAAGAACGCTGCGCAGTTCGCCTTATTCACAGTGCAAGTATAAACAAGTTTATAATATAAACCAAATTTTTCGAAAAATATTTTTGTTTATAGTTCGGTTGTTCTGTGCTATGTTTACTCAGGAAGGTACATTCCGTCTTCCTTGAGGGTCTGGACAAGTTTGTCAGGATCCAGTTCCTTAGGTCCAACTCCCTCCTTAACGGACAGGGCGGCAGCGGTTCCCGCGGCCTGACCCATTGCAAAGCACGGCGGCATGACGCGGATGGCGGCCATCACCGGACGCTCGGCAGCGGCGCATCGGCCCGCAACAAGCAGGTTGTCCACCTTCAGAGGCAGAAGTGAGCGATACGGCACATAGAACGGCTCGTTGGTGTTGCGCGCCACGTAGTCCACGTAGCCCTTCTTGTGGATGTCCATGCTGTTGGCGCAGCAGAAGATGGCGTCGGGATATCTAACCGAATTCATGGCGTCCTCCGTGGTGGCGGTATAGACGCCCTCGATGCGCCTTGTCTCGCGGACTCCCAGGTCTGCGGCGGTCTGGGCAAGCTCCACGTTCTGGCATCCATCCACATACTTTCTCAGGAACTTGACGATGGCGTCGCACTGCTTGCGTCCGTCCACCTCCGCGTCGGTGACCTGTTTCGGATCCAGGCCGTCCACGTCATCGCTCTGGGCCATATTCACGGCATAGGTGCCGTCCAGATTCTCGAACAGGGCTATCTTATTGCGCCACGACGGGAATTCTCCTTTCTCTCGGGCCTGCTTAATCTCGTTCATGTACCACTGACCCTCGTAGTCACCTTCCGCCAGGCAGCGGGCGTTGTGGGCGTCCATCTTGGCTTTGTCCACGCCGCGCACGGTGAAGAAGAGCGATACGGCCTGTCGGCCGCCCTCGCCGTCTCCGATGACCACCGGCACGCCGGCATCGTAAGCCAGGTCACCGTCACCGGTGCAGTCTATATATTCCTTGGCAGTCACCTTCCATATTCCGTCCTTGGTTGCAAAATATGCAGCCTTGATCTTGCCACCCTTTGTATCTGCCTTGATGAAGAGCATATGGTACATAAGGTTCACTCCTGCCTCCGTGCACATACTCTCCAGA
Organism: uncultured Bacteroidia bacterium; assembly: GCA_902795785.1. GTDB lineage: Bacteria > Bacteroidota > Bacteroidia > Bacteroidales > UBA932 > Cryptobacteroides. The sequence goes on from CADBMK010000062.1 coordinate 8,459, forward strand.
GTACGCTTCAGACACTCGTAATCGAATGTCGTGAGGCCGTGGTGACCTTTATCGCGATAGGCTGTCCATGAGCCGATCTTTGCATCCAGGGGATGGATGGCTCCTCCCTGGGCCACCATTCGGTTGACAAGGTCTTCGTATATGCCTCGGATGAGGAACGTCTTTCCGTCCGGTGTGGTGGATGTCATGAACGGGGCTACGAGTCCCGCCGTGGCTGTCCCTCCAAGGACGCCGTTTCGCTCGGCAAGAATTGTGTTGGCGCCGTGACGCGCCGCCGAGATTGCCGCTCCGGTACCGGCAGGGCCTCCGCCGATTACAAGGACATCGCACTCGAAACTACGCTTTACAGGGAGCGTCACCCGTGAGGAATCGCAGGACGACAGCAGAACCATGCCTGCCGCGCATAATGGAAGCAATAATGACTTCATATAATCTGGTGTATAGGTTTAAAATCAAAGAAAGTTACTAAATAACACCCTCTCTTCAAAATATGTGGAGCTCTCAGTTTTTTCTATTGTTAAGATAAATAGAAATTGCTAAA
>CADBMK010000063.1 GCA_902795785.1 uncultured Bacteroidia bacterium
ATGGGCATATTCGCCATCTTCGAGAAGTCCGTCATTGGCAGGAGCATCGTCAAGAACGGTGTGGAGACGGTGGCGAAGGGAGTCGGCGACGCCACTCCTGCGCAGTGGACAGGCACAGTGGCAATCGTGGGGGCGGTCTGCACCCTTCTCTTCATCCTCTGCTTCCTTCTGACACGTGAGCACGTCAAGGTGGAGAAAAAGGAGGAAGGGACGGATTCAATCAGGAAGGACCTCAGGAACCTCCTTTCCAACAGGCCATGGTGGCTGCTTCTGGGAGGAGCCATCGGACTTCTGCTGTTCGGCTCCATACGTGGAGGCGCTGCGGCTTATTACTTCTCCAACATACTTGGAACCAGCGCCCTTGTGAGCTGCGCCATCTTCCTCTTCATCGGAGAGATTGCCCAGATGATAGGAGTCCTCTTTGCCGTTCCGGTCTCGGAAAAACTCGGCAAGAAGAACACCTTCATTACTGTGCTGGCCGTCCTTGCCGTGCTGAGCGCCTCAGTCTGGTTCATTCCTGAGACTCCGGGCGGATTCAAGATACTTCTTACCATTCAGCTCGTGATCTGCATTGCCATCGGCCTCAACTCCCCTCTCCTGTGGTCAATGTTCGCCGATGTGGCAGACTACTCAACGCTCAAGAACGATACGGCTTCCACCGGCCTCATTTTCTCATCATCGTCCATGGCCCAGAAGTTCGGAAGCGCATTCGGCGCCTTCTTCCTGATGCAGATCCTGGCCTGGAGCGGGTACGAGAGCCAGGCCATCCAGCAGAGCCGGGAGACACTGGGAGCCATCAAGGCCGTAATGAGCTGGGTTCCGGCCCTGGGCTGCGTGTTCGGCATCGTGTGCCTTGCATTCTATCCGTTGACAACCTCAAAGGTCAGCCAGATTCAGGCTGAACTCGAATCAACTAAAAAGTAAACTTAAAATCATTATTCATATGGCAAACATTCCTTGGGAAGACAGACCCGCAGGGTCAAAGGAAGTAATGTGGAGATACTCGGCCAATCCTATCATTCCACGCAACCTTCTTTCAACTTCCAACTCCATCTTCAACTCGGCCGTGGTTCCGTTTGAGAAAGGCAAGTATCATTTTGCAGGAGTATTCCGCTGCGACGACACCAACCGCAGGATGAGGATACACGTGGGGTTTTCAGTTGACGGAATAAACTGGGACATCAACGAGGAGGATTTCCATCTCGTAGGTGCCGACCCTGAAGTCGGGACCTGGGTTTACGGCTACGACCCCCGTGTCTGCAAGATAGAGGACAAGTATTATGTAACCTGGTGCAACGGCTACCACGGACCTACCATAGGGATAGCCTGGACCACAGACTTCGAGACCTTCCATCAGGGCGAGAACGCCTTCCTGCCTTATAACAGGAACGGCGTGATGTTCCCCAAAAAGATAAACGGCCGCTTTGCAATGCTCTCACGTCCGAGCGACACCGGCCACACGGCCTTCGGAGACATATTATACTCCGAATCCCCTGACCTTGAATTCTGGGGGCACCACCGTCACGTGATGGCTCCGGCCGCATTCGAGCAGAGCGCCTGGCAATGTATGAAGATCGGCGCCGGCCCGGTACCTATCGAGACGCCGGACGGCTGGCTCCTTCTCTACCACGGAGTGCTTCGTTCCTGCAACGGCTATGTCTATGCCTTCGGCTCTGCCCTTCTGGACTTGCAGCAGCCTTGGAAGGTGCTGGCAAGAAGCGGCCCGTACCTGATTTCACCCCGTGAGATCTACGAGCTCACCGGCGACGTTCCTAACGTCACCTTCCCTTGCGCGGCTCTCCACGATAAAGAAACCGGCAGACTGGCCGTTTACTACGGCTGCGCAGACACCGTCACCGGACTGGCCTTCGGCTATGTTCCGGAAATCGTTGAATGGACCAAGAAAAACAGCATAGTTTAATCCAGGATTATGAGAAGAATCGCATTGGCCGGACTGCTTATCGGCACCGTCCTGTCCGCCCAGAATCCGGCGGACTACGTCAACACATTCATAGGCACCACTAATTTCGGAGCCACCCATCCGGGAGCCGTGGTTCCCGGCGGAATGATGTCGGTGGTACCGTTCAATGCGATGGGGTCCGACCGCAACCTCTACGACAAAGACGCAAGATGGTTCTCGGAGGCCTACGAGTGGCGGAACTGCTTCTTCACCGGCTTTACCCACGGCACCCTCAGCGGGGTCGGCTGCCCTGATATGAGTTCACTCCTTACAATGGCAACCGCCGGGGACCTCGAGCCTGATTATCACAACTACGGATCAGACTATTCCGATGAGGAATCCGTTCCGGGATATTATTCCACAGTCCTGAACAAATACGGCATACGGGCTGAAGCCACGGCCACAACCAGGAGTTCCGTAGAGAGATACACCTTCCCTGACGGCAAGGGCAACATCCTCATTAATCTTGGAGAAGGTCTTACCAACGAATCCGGTGCAATGGTGAGGATGGTGAGCCCGACTGAAATTGAGGGAATGAAACTGCTCGGCACTTTCTGCTACTGCTCCCAGGCGGTATTTCCCGTTTATTTTGTGGCAAGGGTAAACAAGATTCCTTCCTCTTCCGGCTACTGGAAGAAGCAAAGGGTAATGACCGGTCCTGAAGCAGCCTGGGACAAGGACAACGGCAGGTATAAGATATACACCCAATACTCAAGGGAAATTGCCGGCGACGACATCGGATACTGGTTCACCTACGACAGCCTGGAAGACGGAGAGCAGGTGGAACTGCGCCTTGGAATCTCCTATGTTTCCATTGAGAATGCAAGGATGAATCTGGAAGCGGAGACAGGAAGTTTTGACGAGGTCAGAAAGAAGGCCTACGACGAGTGGAACTCCCTTCTTGGCAGAATCACGGTCAAGGGCGGCACGGATGATCAGAAGACAGTATTCTACACGGCCCTCTACCATACCCTTCTCCATCCTAACGTCCTTAACGACGTCAACGGAGAGTACCCGCTTATGGAGAGCGGCAAAACAGGCCATACTTCCACAACCCGCTATACGGTATTCTCCCTATGGGACACCTGCAGGAACCTCCACCAGCTGATGACCCTCGTTTATCCCGAAAGGCAGATTGACATGGTCCGTTCCGTAGTTGACATGTACTCTGAGTGGGGCTGGCTTCCGCGATGGGAACTTTACGGCAGGGAGACCTGGACGATGGAAGGAGACCCGGCCATCCCGATGATTGCCGACACCTTCCTCAAGGGCCTTACGGATTTCAACATAATGGAAGCTTACGAGGGAATGCTCAAGAGCGCCACGACTCCCGGCAAAGACAATTTGGTAAGGCGAGACATCGATCCGTACATTGAAAGAGGATATATCCCGGTTGGCTGGTTCTCACAGGACGCTTCCGGAGACAATTCCGTCTCACACGCCCTGGAGTACTATATGGCCGACAATGCACTGGCCAACCTTGCCTCCGCCCTCGGGAAAAATGAGGACGCAGCCATTTTCCGGAACCGTTCCAAGGGCTACGTCAACTATTATGACAGAGAGTACGGCTGCCTCAGGCCACGCACCGTTGACGGCGCCTTCCTGTCCCCTTTCAATCCGCGGCAGGGAGAGAATTTCGAGCCAGTTCCGGGCTTCCACGAGGGCTCGGCCTGGAATTACACCTTCTATGTACCGCATGACATTCCGGGCCTTGCAAAGCTTATGGGCGGGAAGAAGGCGTTCATCAGCAAACTCGCAAAAGTCTTCGACGAGGGGCTGTATGACCCGAGCAATGAGCCGGACATAGCCTACCCATACCTTTTCAGCCGTTTCAAGGGCGAGCAATGGAGGACCCAGAAACTGGTCACCGAGATTCTCAACAAGTATTACACTGTAAAACCGGACGGTATTCCGGGCAACGACGACACGGGCACGATGTCTGCCTGGGCCGTGTTCTCAATGATGGGATTCTATCCTGACTGTCCAGGCGAGCCTTATTACACCCTCACCACCCCTGCCTTTGACGAGATTACCCTGAATCTTCCGTCCGGGACCGTAAGGATTGAAGCGAAGAACAGGAAAAACGGTGACGGACTCATAGAATCCATCACCGTTGACGGTAAGAACACCGGTTTCAGAGTTTCTCACTCCCAGCTCATCGGAGCCAGAAATATCATTTTCCGCCTGAATTCCGGAAATCAGAAATCCAGCCGGTAGAATACGTTAGGCAATGAAATGCCGTTCTTGTCCGTACGGACGTCTAGCGTTCCCAAATCGAAACGCTGGTTAAGCGGCGCCTTTGAATCGAGGACATTCAGCCCTTCGAATGCAATGGTATGGCTGACCTTTTTCCTGTTGATCTTATAACTGATTGTAAGATCAACGATTCCGGTTGGATCAAAACGTTCCGAGAAGGCCCTGTCCTCAAAATAAACCGGTGTATCGTCAAGAATTCCTGCGCTGACATTTGAACGCATGGCGGCGACATCTATAGGTGTATAGCGCAATCCGCCCTGAATACAGTACTTTGCGCTTACACTGAGCACTTTGTTGCCGAATATCCATTCCTTTCCTCCCAGTATCTTGAACATAAATCCGCGGTCGTAAAGCTGGTTGTGCCAGATTCCGGCAGCATCCCTGTACTCGGACTTGAAGACTGACAAGTTAGTCTGTCCGAAGAAACCATGGTTCATATACTGCTCGAGAGTGATGTCTCCTCCATAGTTGCGGGTTTTACCCACTCCCGAAAGCGCCTCGTCGGTATAAGCAAAATGCCTGTTGCATACGCAGTACGTGCTTGAGCCGACACCGACCGGAGTATCGAATCCGTACTGGAAATAGGCATTGACACGAACGTTCAGGTTATCGCCTATCCTATAGGCATATGATGCCATAAGGTTATGGCTCTTCGTAAGGTCCAGGTCCTTATTTACAAGGGCACCGCGCTCGTTGCGATAGAAATATGCGTCAAGTTTTTCCATCATTGAATGAAGGCCATAACCGAATGAAACCGTATTCTTATCATCCGGCTGCCACTTTACGCTGACACGCGGTTCCAGCGAGAAGTCCTTTGAAAGAAGGAAATAGTTGGCCGTGATTCCGACCGAAAGGCTCACGTCTCCCCTCAGACTGAAAAGATGCTGGGTGAATGCGGAAGCGAGTCCGGTATTGTCCTTCATGTCCGTATAGGTTCTCATTGTAGAAGGATCTGCATAAACGTAATCCACGGAACGGTAATTCAGGTCAAAGAAACGATGAGAGTACTCCACTCCGAACTGCGCGAGCCACTTTGGCGTCACCTGTTTTGACAACTCGCCGTTGAACAGGATGCGGTCTTCATTCTGGCGCTGTTTGCTGAAAAGATACTGACTCTGCGGCTCCTCAAATGCCAGCGGAGTCAACAATACATTGTCCGCACTGCGTTCAAGCCCATAATAGAACAAATCCATATTGATATGCTGCATATTATAGGCAAGGGTGGAACGCAGCGTCCACTTGCTGTCAAAAGTCTTCCTGTGGGACACGCCGGCAAGTATCTGAACCATTTTTCCGTCGTTATTGCTGGCATCGTACGCGGAATGCATGTCCGCCAGGTCAACGCGCCCGTCCTCAGTGGAGTCATAGAGGCCAAGTCCGAAGAAAGAGAACGATCCGGCTTTGGCGGTAGGGACATTTACCTTCCAGGAAAAATCCTGGAAATCCAAATGAGTTCCCTGAGCGTCAATCAGTCCGATTTTGTCAACCAGAGAAGAGAAACCGTAACGATAGTTTACAATATAGCTTGACTTGGAATTCACGGCAAGCGGGCCTTCAAGCGTCAGTTCCTCGAAAGCCGTACCCAGCTGCAGGATGTTCTCATGCCTGGTATTGTTGCCGGAACGCATCTTAACATCGAAAACTCCGCTGAGAGCGTTGTTGTAGTTGGCATTGAAAGTGGAAGTGAAGAAGTCACTGTTGCCGATAACGTTGGCGTTCAAGCCGCTTACCAGTCCGTAGCCCGCGTTCCATACATCATTGTAATGGTTCGGCGTAAACGCCTCCACGCCTTCGATGCGATACTGCATACGCTCAGGAGCATTTCCGTGAACGGAGATTCCGCAACCGTCACTGTCACCGGAAATGCCGGCATAGGCCGACATAAGCCTGGCTGGATCGTTGGCGCCACCCGCAATACGGCTCGCCTCTTCCATCGAAAGCATTATTCCGCCGGTAAGGACGTTTGGATTGACAGTTGACATCTTGTTGATACGAGGTCTTACGACTGCTCCGGCAAGTTCATTTGCAACTTCACGCAACTCAATATCTATGACCACTTCCTTGTTTCCGGAGATCAAGACTTCCTTGAGCACACTGGTTTCGTAACCGATAAACGAGGCCTCAACAGTGTATCGTCCGGACTGCTTCAAATTAATCACATAATTGCCATCCAAATCTGCGACAGTTCCAACCGACGGCAATTCAACAATCCTGACTGCAGCGCCCACGAGGGTTTCACCCGAAATGGCATCCCTGACCGTTCCCCTTAAAGTCTCAGCGGCGGCATTCGTTGCACACCAGCAAATAAACGACAGGTATAACGGCATTAAACTCAATACCCTTTTCATGATAATACAAAATAAATGGTTAGCAATACTCCGTTAAATTACAAAAAAATTTAGAATTCCAGCCTGTATGCAATATTAGGGAAGGCAATTTCCGTGAACTTATCCACGGTCTCATGCGTTCTCAGGTCGAAGGTCTTGCCATGGAATGAGCGGATCTTCAGAAAGTCTATCAGGAAGGAATGTGACACCCTTCTTGCATTGACGGTGTACTTGGCCGAGAATGCATAGCTTACGTTCATCTTCATCTGCTCACTGAACGGATCGGCATTGTTCTCAGGAACAATCTTGTCCGGATTCATCATCACGTCCTCGAAGGTGACGCCTTCCGTAAGCGGGGTATAACGGTCTCCTCCGGCCAGGGTAACCCTGAAGTTGACTGAAAGCACGTTGGCATTATCCTTTTTCCGGCCGACCATCCATTCCTTTCCTCCCAGGATGTTTGCAACGTAACGTCTGTCGTAACGTGTATGATGCCACACACCTTCCGCGTCACGGAATTCAGATTTGAAGAGCGACCCCGTAATCATTCCGTAATATCCGTCATTGAGATAACGCTCAAGGGTGAAATCAATGCCGTAGTTGCGTCCTCGGCCTTCGTTCACGAGGGCGTCAGACTTGAAGAAGTTGGTGTTGTTGATGTTGGACATAGTCCCTTCAGGGGTCACAGGAACATCGAAGAGATACTGCCAGTAAGGCTCAACCTTGAAAAGGGCGTTCTCACCCAGACGCTTGGAGAAAGAAGCCGAGATATGGTGGCTTCTTGTAAGTCCGAGGTTTGAATTAGGCTCCGGAGCGGTTTCTCCAGGCTTTGTCACGAAATACGTATCGAGGCTTTCCCTGCGGCTGTTGAGACCATAAGCAAGGGCAAGCGAAGCAGTCTTTGAGAGTTTGTACTGAGTACTGATGCGCGGCTCCACAAGGAACTGGTCCGTAAGATGGAACCAGGTGGCATTTGCTCCCGCAACAAAGCTCAGACGGTCCGTAACGCTGACCTTATGGTTGGTAAACACCCTGGTCTGGCCGGTAAGGCCGTCACCTTCATATATCCTGAAAAGAGGGCCAAAGGTCTGGGCAACGCGGTCCATCCGGGCGTTGTATTCCATATGGGTATGTTCAATTCCGTTCTGCATATTGTAGCGGGAATTAAACTTCTGCTTATGGATGACGCTGAAGACCAGGTTAAAGAAGCAGTTTCTTCCGTCCATTGAAGGAACCTTTGACATTTGCTCGTCGTAGTCGTTGATACCCACCTTCATATAGGTTCCCGTGCAGGACACGCTTGAAGTGAGGGTTCCTCCGTTACCGAAGCGGATATTATGCTTGAGGCCACCGCCCCAGTTCCTCTGATTGGACCAGCTTTCGTTCATATCCCAGAGGGTCTCCCATTCACTCCTGTCAGAAACACCGGCCTCATAATTGTCGATAAGGCCCGTAAACCAGAGAGAGAAAGTTCCCGCCTTCCTTGTAGGGAAATTAAACTTGAAACTCAGGTCCTGGTAATCAAGCGTCTCCTTCTCCATATTGATTGCGTGAATCTTCTTGGCAACAGAAAGGAAACTGTACCTGTAGTTTACGAGATATGATGCCCTGGCCACTCCTTCCCGAGCTTTGCCAATCGGACCTTCCGAGGCAAAGTCGATTCCAAGGAGGCCAAACTGGAAGGCGTGCTCATATTTGGCGTTGTTTCCCACGCGCATCTGCATATCGAAGGCTCCGGAGAGGGCGTTGCCGTATTCGGCAGGCATCGCTCCCGTCATGAAGTCACTGTTTGCGAGTACTGAGCCGTTGAGTGACGAGAAAATTCCGCCGCCGGCTCCCGTGATGTCGGCAAAGTGGTTGGGGTTGTTTACCTCAACGCCTTCTACCCTCCACTGAAGCATAGCCGGAGAGTTGCCGTGGATGCTGATTCCGTTGGATGCTCCGCCGCCTACCACACCTGCAAACACGGATGCGGTACGAGCAGGATCTGCAAGGCCGCCGGCATAGCGGTTGGCTTCCTCCACACTGAACATCCTGGCGCCAACCTGGGCCATATCGTTAAGCGGAAGCTGTTTGTTGACCTTTGGCCTGACAAGGGCTCCCTGAAGAAGGGTGACGCTTTCCGTCATCTTAAGATCAAGCACCATCTCCTTTCCGGAAGACAGAAGCTGTTCTTTCAATTCAAGGGGTTCATAACCCATAATGCTTGCCAATACCGTATGGCGGCCTACAGCCACGCCTTCTATTACAAAATTACCGTCGACATCCGTAAGCGCATAGGTTGACGCGCTCGCGTCAATGACAATTGCCACTCCAGCCATAGGTTCGCCCGAGGCGATATCACATACATGTCCCCTGATTGTCTGTCTGGCAATCGTGGAAGCAGAGAGAATAAATGGCAACAATACGCTGATTGTTGCCATAAGAAGTTTTTTCATAGATCCTAAAAACAGTATTATAAAATCATTATTTCATTCGGCTCTTGTTGTCAGAACCTGCTCCGGTTCCGCGGTATTTGCTCTGAGCCGCATTGAATACATACCTGAGTGAAAGTTTGAAGGACTTTCTTGCGAAGTCGTTGGTCTGACTGATGACGTGGCTTCCGAAGTCGGAATTGACGTCATAATGAGCGGTTCCAAGAAGGTCCCTGCCCTCAAGCCTGATTACGAGGGAGCCGTCCTTGAGAAGGGTCTTCTGGACTGCGGAAGAAAGATTGAAGTAGTTGTTCTGCAATCTCATGTTTTCCTGGTTACCCTTTGAGAGGAATTCAGCGCCGAGTTCGAATTCCCATCCGCCCTTGAACCTGAAGTTGTTGAAGAAACGTCCGTAAACCGATACCCTGTCGTTGAAATTCATGGACTTGACCGCACCAGGATTGATTCCGTCAGGGGCGTTGATAGTGAGCCACTGAGGCATCGCACCCACAATGTAATTCATCTGCCAGATTCCAATGGATGGGGTGGCCGATACGTAAGCCGCCAGCGACCTGTACGGCGTATCGATATTCCTAGGCTTGACAAAGACCACTCCGTTTTCATCGTACGGGGTTGACCATGTCATAATCGCATCGTTTACGCGTGTATAGTTGGCCGTGAAGGTCAGGAATTTCCAAACCGCGGTTGCGCTGAAAAGGTGATGGAACTCCGGCTGGAGGTGCGGGTTGCCAGACTGATAGACGTAACGGCTGATATAGTTGACGCCACCTGAAAGCCTGTCATATGAAGGCCTCTGAGTCTTGGCCGAATATGAAAGCATCATCTGCACAGGGCCGAAAGCGCCCGCATATGACACTGACGGGAACCAGTTACCATAACTCTTTGAGCTACTCTCGTTCGGGTCCGTCTTGTCCCTGTCCGTAAAATGTTCGTGCTCATATCGAACGCCGGCATTGAACTGTCCCACCTTTGGAAGTACGAAGGCGTAGTTTCCGAAGAAGGCCTCGTTACCCTCCCTTACCACGGTAGCGGAGCAAGGTATATCCGCACCGATGATCGAGTAGTTGTCAAAACGGTCCGTATGCGTATCCTCGGTTCCTACAGAGAGTTTTCCTGTCCAGATAGGATAAGAAAAGACAAGTTTTGCGGCATAGAGATGACCGTCATAGTCATTCCAGGTTTTCACATCAGCGTCAGTGGTAACGTCACTGGTCTCATTTGAGACGGCTTCCACGCTGTTTCCTGAATAGTAGTAATCGAAGTTGAAATCAATGCCGAGCTTATTGTTCAGCACTCCGTTATAATACAGGTTTGCTCCGATTTTGTCCGGAACGTTCTTTCCGTTCTGCTCAGTGGACATTGTGGCAACCCTGTCCGTCAATACGCCATCCTTGTAGATGGTGTTGTGGGTGGTACGGTCAATGTCAAAGGCAAGAGTCCTGGACCAGTCCACCTTTGCTCCTATGTAGTGATTGTCGGCAATCTGATAGTTGAACCCGCCGTTGACTCCAAGATTATGATAATGATATTTCAGAGTCAGGTCTCCGTCATTCTGGATGACAGACTGATTGTACGACGTACAGAAGATATCGCTTACCTGGCGTCCTGAATCCTTGTCATAGTTAACGCCTCCGAAAATATCGAGTCCGTTCTTGCGGTAGTTGCCGTTGAATGCAGCCGTAGGAGAATTTCCTTCCTTCCAGTCAACAGCCTGGGACTCGGTTGCGTTGAGTGAGAAGCCGAAGCCCTCTCCCTTACGCCTTACGGTACGGATGCGCACAACGCTTGAAACGCTTGCCCCATAGGCGGCGCCTGGGTTGGAGATAACCTCTACGCTCTGAATCTCGTTACTCTGAAGACGGCTGAGTTCACTCTTATCCGTCACCTTGTGACCGTTTATATAGATTTGAGGAACGCCTCTTCCAAGCACCTCGAATTCGCCATTCTCGTCGGCCTTCCTTACAATGCCGGGAGTTTTGGCCAGTACATCCTCGGCGGTTCCTGCATTTTCCAGCACAGAACCGCGGACTCCAGTCTGCAACCCTTCCGCTGTCAGTTTAGTCTTCGGCATCACTGCTGTAACTACTGAATTCTGAAGAAATGAATTATCCTCAACTAACTTAATGACTGTACCGTCCGCGGGTGCCAGATAAAGGGTCTGATAGCCCATAAGGGCAACCATCATGATCCCTTCCGATTCTTTTGTTTCTATTTTATAGGTTCCGTCCTCTGCGGTGACTGTACCGCACAAAACCGTGGAATCAGTTTTTGAGAGGACTGCGACATTTGCGTAGGAAAGGGGTTCGCCTTTTTCATTGACGACCTTGCCTTTCCAATCGCTCTTTGCCATTGCCGGGCACGCAAATGATGCCGCCAGCATAAGAATACAAATTGTGGTTTTCATGAGTTTAAAGTTTAAGTGTGGCAAAGATATGCCGTTTTGTGCACAATCCGTCCACATTGATATGGACAGCAATGTGGACAATTGTTTTTTTTCGGGATAATTTCTATCTTTGCAAGAGCAAGAAAAGACTAATTACAACTTACTTAAACTATGCAACCCAACACTATCTTCACAGCTGACGACATCGTCAATTGCGGCCTTGCCATCTTACGCAAATACGGCCGTGCTTCCCTTACAGTAAACAACATCTGCCAGGAAATGGGCATTTCAGACGCAGAGGCATATCCTGTCCTGAGGTCTGACGATTCATTGGTTGCTGCCGTCAAGGCTGCATCAAGGCGGCTGTACAATAAAAGGATTGAAGAAGGCTTCAACTGCAATCCTCCCTTCAAGGGATTCGGACTTGCCCTTCTCTCCTTCTCGATAGACGAGCCGGAACTGTTCAAACTCATAATGGAGGGTGACAGCAATATGTCTTTCCACAGATTCATCGACGAGAACGTCGGTTTCAAGGACAGATGCATTTCCATCATCTGCAAGACCTTCCCTGTGAGCGAGGAGGGCGCAAATGAAATCTACTATCAGATGATTACCATAGGACTGGGCATAGCCTTCACCTCCATCTCAAGAGGCGGGCATTTGAACATCGGCCAGGCCGGCGAGATGCTTAGCATGCATATTCGCGCCATCATTACGGAAATAAAGGCAAAGGAGAGCAGGGCTATGCTGAATAATCCTGCAATCAGCCAGAGCCGCCTTGTAGGAGACCTTCACAAAAACCCGCGTTATATCAGGGATGATGAATGGGAGGAACTCGAAAGGATAATGTACTATACATCCAAGACCACGCCTGAGACTCTCAGGCTCTCCCACCCCGACCTCACGACAAATGACATCAGACAGATCATTCTCAACTGTTTCCATTTCACAACCGGAGAATCATCCGTCCTTCTTGGAATCTGCCCCGCCTCGGTAACCAAGGCAAGGCAGAGACTTAAGGCAAAACTTCAGGCGTAAGGTTTATTCCTCCGGAGAGAAATTGTCTTTGCTCACACCGCATACAGGGCATACCCAGGTATCAGGGATATCCTCAAATGCTGTTCCGGGAGCAATTCCGCTGTCAGGATCTCCTACTGCCGGATCATAAACGTATCCGCAGACGCCGCATACATACTTTTTCATAACTGTTGGTTTTAGTGGTTAATGTGGATATTATTTGATCAGTGACTCTACGAGCCTTGTTGCTGCCATGAAATCTTCCTCACCCGGATTCCACTGACATTTCACCGTCTCAGGAATCACCTCGAAGCCGGCGCCGGCAAGCCTTTCGGTAAGGATCTTCACTCCCTCTCCGCTCCATCCATAGCAGCCGAATGCTGCCGCCTTCTTGTTCCTGAACTTCAGGGATTTCAGGAAAGCAAGCCAGCCTTCAACCGAGGACAGGATTCCGTTGCACTCCGTTGGAGAACCCACGGCGATAGCCTTTGACTTGAAGACTTCCGTCATTATGTCGTTCTTGTCCGTCTTGGAGATGTTAAACACCTTGACCACGGTGCCAGGGCTCTTTTCGTGGATCCCCGCCGCTATCCTGTGGGCCAGTTTCTCGGTCCCCTGCCACATTGTGTCATAGGCAATGGTAATCTGGTCTTCCTGATAGGCTCCAGACCACTCGGCGTATTTCTTCACTATCTGCATCGGGTCATCCCTCCAGATGGCTCCGTGAGACGGGGCTATGATGTCAAACTGCAACCCCATGCTTTCTATCTCAGGGAGTTTCCTGGCCAGCATCACCGCAAACGGATTCAGGATGTTCACATAATACTTGAGCGCTTCCTTCCACAGCAGATTCTGGTCAGCCCTGTCATTGAAGAGTTCCTCCACGGCATAGTGCTGGCCGAAGGCATCCATGGAGAAGAGGATATTGTCCCCAGTCAGGTAAGTTGCCATTGAATCAGGCCAGTGGAGCATAGGCATTTCTATGAATATCAGCTTTTTGCCATTTCCTATTTCAAGTGAATCTCCGGTCTTTACCACATTGAGGTTCCATCCCTGTTTTCCGTACTGGCCCTCAAGGCTTTTAACGGCGTTTGCCGTACAGTATATAGGCGTATCCGGGATTTCCCGGAGCAACTCGCACAGTGACCCGGAATGATCCACCTCTCCGTGATTTACCACGATGGCGTCAATCCTGTGAAGGTCTCCAAGCTCGGCTTTCAGATTCCGGACAAACTCACACCTGTGCGGAGCCCAGACCGTATCCACCAGAATGATTTTTTCTTCTTCAATCAGATATGCGTTCTGGCTTGAACCGCTTGAAATGGAATACTCATCCCCGTGAAAAGTCTGAAGTTCCCAGTCAATATAGCCAATCCAGCTTACATTGTTTTTTACCGGCTTTCTCATATTGGTTAGTGTTTTTCTCTTACAATATGAGAAAAATAATTGTAATTTTGATTAAACATCCCAACTTATTTGACATGAAAAGAATAATCCTGACACTGACGCTTATCACCATCTCCGCAAGCGTCTTCAGCCAGAACACCAATGAGAAGCCCAAAGTCATAGGAATCAGCTGCGGAATCTCATCAAGCGGAACCAATACTTTAAGCAATAATTATGTTGAAGCCATCCGTAAAGCCGGAGGAATTCCCATACTCCTGCCCGTTATGGCGGACTCGCTCCAGGCAGCCGGAACCATCGCCCTTCTTGACGGAGTTCTGCTTTCAGGAGGAGAGGACATCGACCCGGATTATTACGGGGAGACTCCTGTCAACGGGACGGTACAGGTCAATTCCAGAAGGGATACGAGCGATTTCCTCATCGCTTCAGAGGCCCTGAGGCAGCATAAGCCAATCCTTGGAATCTGCCGCGGAGAACAGCTTATGAACGTGATACTTGGAGGAAGCCTCGTCCAGGACATTCCTTCACAGGTTGGAGGAAAAGTCAGCCACTCAAAGGGAGCCATTCACAAAATCGGTGTGGAGAAGGAAAGCGTCCTATACGAGCTTTTCGGCAAAGACTCGCTCACCGTCAACTCATATCACCACCAGGCCGTCAAGATCCACGGAAAGGACGTAAAGGTTACCGCGAGAGCCTCTGACGGCGTCGTGGAGGCTTACGAGGCCCCAGGAGTGACAGCCGTTCAGTTCCATCCGGAGAAACTCCTTGCGGGCGGAGATGAGCAGTGGCTGAAGTTCTTCATCCGGTTTCTCTCAATGAAAGAATAAAACAATACATTTCATTCTCAAAAAAAGTCAGTTCGGTATTTCTCCGG
>CADBMK010000064.1 GCA_902795785.1 uncultured Bacteroidia bacterium
CCGATAAAACAGGATGAGCCACCTGCCGTACACTAGAGGGGCCCAAAATGTACGGAAGAGGATTTGACAACTCTGCCGTACACCAGAGGCCCCCAAAATGTACGGAACGAGGTTTGACTGCTCTGCCGTACACCAGAGGGGCCTAAAATGTACGGGAGAAGGGAGGTGGGCTGGTACGGCCGGAGCCCGTGGCCGCCCGCGGCCTCGTGGAGGGCACTGAAAAAGTCTCTCTGAGCACGGCGTAATTACCCAGCGAATTATCGATAATTATTTGGTAGTTTGCTGGGTATTTTGTATCTTTAAGTAGTTGATTGATAATCACTTATGCTTAATACTCAGCAGGAAATCAAGTTTAGCGAGCACGCTATTCTCTATGATATTCTCATTCCGAAGGACAATAAATACCGTCTTATCGATGAGCTTATTGACTTTAGTTTCATCTACGATGAGCTGAAAGACAAGTATTGCTTAGACAATGGCCGTACGGCAGCAGATCCAATAATGCTGTTCAAATATCTCATGATAAAGGCCATTGAGAATATGTCGGATGTGGACGTGGTGGAACACTCTCGTTATGATCTTTCATATAAGCGTTTTCTTGGGCTGATGCCGGAGGATGATGTCATTGATCCAAGTCTTCTTACCAAGTTCAGACGCCAGCGACTTAAGGATGTGAATCTTTTGGACATGTTGATTGGCAAGACCGTTGGAGTCGCTATGGAGAACGGAATCATCAAGACAAAGACAATCATAGTGGATGCGACCCATACAATCTCGAGAGCCAATGCCTTGTCTCCGATAGATGTTCTGAAACTTCGTAGCAAGGAAGTCAGAGACAGAATACGCAAGTGGCCTGGCAATGAGGGCATAGAACTTCCAGCACCCAACAATGATGATAATCTGCTGCATGAACTTGACAGTTGCGAGGCTCTTCTCTCGATCGTAATGGCTGACCCTATGCTGCGCGAGAATCCGGCTTTCAAGGAAGCCATAAACTATCTGGCAGAGGGTGTGGATGATGTGCGTCATCATCACTCAATCTCCTATGATCGCGAGGCCAGGGTTGGGCACAAGTCGGCGGAGACGTCTTTCATTGGATACAAGACTCACATTGCTATGACTCCTGAACGCATCATCACGGCAGCTACCGTCACTACTGGAGAAAAGGATGACGGAAAGCAATTGCCCGACTTGGTGACAAAGACACAGGATGTGGGCATTGATGTAGACACTGTAGTTGGAGATGCTGCATACTCTGGCAAGGACAATCTGAACATGGCAAAAGAGAACGGCATGCAGATAGTCGCCAAGCTTAACGGCATGATTACTCAGGGACACATGAGTGCAAGAACCGACTTTGACAGCTTGTTCGAGTACAACAAAGATGCGGATCGATATATCTGCCCAGCAGGTGTGATGTCCACGAAAGGTACCGTGGGACGGTATAAAGATAAACCTAATAAAAGTTGTCGGGTTCGTTACAGGTGGAGAGCAACGGCCTGCAGCACATGTGCAATGATGAATGAGTGTCTGCATGATTGTAAAACAAAAGCCATAAACATCCGAGTACTATCAGACAGCCACCGAGAACAGATGGAGTTCCAGAAAAGTCAAAAGTTCAGGGAACTATCTCGCGAGAGATACAAGATAGAAGCGAAGAACGCCGAACTTAAGAATGCACATGGATATGATAGAGCCGACTCATACGGGATATCGGCGATGGAACTGCAGGGTGCTGTAACAATCTTTGTAGTAAATCTCAAGAGAATAATGAAGATGATGGCAAAATAGGCGGTGATAATCCCAATATCCCGCAAATCAACTCTCTGAGAATCGAATAATCCGGCACAATCTGAAATAACATCAAGTTGTGCCGGATATTGTATTGTCAAGGACTTATTAAAAGCTACCCTTTTTCAGTGCCCTCCACGAGGCCGCGGGCGGCCACGGGCTCCGGACGAACCAGTCTGCTGCCAAGCCAGCCGGCAAAGAAGAGAGTCCTAACAAGGAGGGATGGGGCAAAGGGAAACGGGAGCATGAACAAAATGGCAATTATATCAACAAAAAAGAGAGGACGAAAAATCGTTCTCTCTTTTTTGAAGGGTGCGAGATGGGGCTCGAACCCACGACACTCGGAACCACAATCCGATGCTCTACCAACTGAACTACTCGCACCATGTTGGGAGTGCAAAGGTACAAAAATTATTGTTTCATGCAATAAGTGTTTAAAAAAATTTAGTTATTCACCTTATTGATATTTATGCATATCTTTACGGGACTGAATCGTTTAAATATGGCAAAAGAGATAAAATTCTCCCTCGTTTACAGGGATATGTGGCAGTCCTCAGGTAAATATGTACCGAGAGTTGACCAACTTGTAGAAGTTGCACCTGCTATCATAGACATGGGGTGCTTTGACAGAGTTGAAACAAACGGCGGCGCGTTTGAACAGGTAAACCTCCTATTTGGAGAAAATCCTAACATTGCCGTAAGAAAATGGACGGCACCTTTCAACAAGGCGGGCATACAGACCCACATGCTCGAGAGAGGACTCAACGCCCTTAGAATGAACCCGGTTCCTGCAGATGTCCGTGAACTCATGTTCAAGGTCAAATGCAAGCAGGGCACCAACATTGCCAGATCCTTCTGCGGGCTCAACGACCCGAGAAACCTCAGGCTTTCTGTGGAGTACGCCAAGAAGGGAGGCATGATTTCACAGGTTGCCCTCTCAATAACCAACTCGCCGGTCCACACCGTGGAATACTATATGGGTGTGGTTGACCAGGTGGTTGCCTTCGGCGCCGACGAAATCTGTCTGAAGGACATGGCCGGAATCGGAAGGCCTACCTTCCTTGCAGAACTTACAAAAGAAATCAAGACAAACTATCCTCATATTAAGGTTCAGTATCACGGCCATACTGGCCCTGGCTTCTCCCCTGCCTCAATGCTTGAGGTTGCAAGGGCGGGAGCCGACTATCTGGACGTAGCCGTTGAACCGCTCTCCTGGGGCAAGGTTCATCCTGATGTCATTACAATACGCGAGATGCTCAAGGCTGATGGTTTCCTCGTAAAGGACATCAACATGGACGCCTATATGGAAGTGAGACGCCTCACCCAGAAATTCATAGACGACTTCCTCGGCTACTGGATCAACCCTAGCAATGCCAAGATGACTTCACTCCTGGTAGGATGCGGTCTTCCAGGCGGAATGATGGGCTCAATGATGGCCGACCTCAAGGGATTCCAGAACGCAATAAACGCAGCAGAACGTGCCCACGGCAGACCAGAAATCAGCCTTGACACCCTAATGGTCAAGCTCTTCGACGAAGTCTGCTACGTATGGCCACGCCTCGGCTATCCGCCACTCGTAACTCCTTTCAGCCAGTACGTGAAGAACACGGCGCTGATGAACCTGATGAACACCCTCAACGGCAAACCGCGCTGGACTACCATCGACGAGGACACCTGGGGAATGATCCTGGGCAAGATGGGAAAACTTCCTGGACCTCTGGCACCGGAAATCGTACAGCTTGCAAAGGAGAAGGGCCTGGAGTTCTACACCGGCAACCCTCAGGACGAGTATCCTGACGAACTTCCTAAGTTCAGGCAGATGATGAAGGAAGAAGGCTGGGACGAAGGAGAGGATCAGGAAGAACTCTTCGAGTTTGCAATGCACGAGCGCCAGTACCGCGACTACAAGTCAGGAGTTGCCAAGGAGCGCTTCAACGCAGAGCTTGCAGACCTGAAGGCAAAGGCAGGCGCTCCTATCGTAGTCAAGAGACCTGTAGTCGAGATGCCTAACGTGGATATTGAAGAATACACCAGGAAATTCCCTGACGCCATTCCGTTCCAGGCCGGCTCAAAAGGCAAGGTCCTGTGGCAGATTGACGTGGATGACGACTCCTCAGCACCGGCAACGGGCTCCCCGGTAAAAGCCGGAGAACCCGTATGCTACTTGGAAACACATTATGGTATTGAGGAAGTGCCAGCCGCCAAGGATGCCCGCATCGTTGCGGTGTTCGCCCATCAGGGCGACAAGGTTGAGAAGGGGCAGATCCTGGGACTCATCCAATAGTAAAAACCATCTAATTATCACTTAAATCTGTGCGAAGGCCTGATCGAGATCGGCGATAATATCGTCGATGTGCTCGGTACCTATTGAAAGGCGGACCGTCGTAGGGGTAATATGCTGCTGAGCCAGCTCCTCAGGAGTCATCTGAGAATGGGTTGTAGTGTAAGGATGGATAACCAGTGACTTCACGTCAGCCACATTTGCAAGAAGCGAGAATATCTTGAGGGAATCGATGAACTTCCAGGTGTCTTCCTGTGTGCCCTTAATCTCGAATGTGAAGATTGAGCCAGCTCCGTTAGGGAAATATTTCTTGTAAAGTTCGTGATCAGGATGAGAAGGGATTGAAGGATGATTTACCTTTGCAACCTTAGGGTTCTTGGAAAGATATTCCACTACCTTGAGGGCGTTTTCAACGTGACGCTCGATTCTCAGAGGGAGTGACTCCACGCCCTGAAGGAGAATCCACGCATTGAAAGGAGAGATTGTGGCTCCGGTATCGCGGAGGATGACGGCACGGATTCTGGTTACATAGGCAGCAGCGCCTGCCACGTCGGCGAAGATTGCGCCATGGTAGCTTGGATCAGGCTTTGCGAGTGAAGGATACCTGTCTGCGTGTTCCTTCCAGTTGAATTTTCCGGAATCCACGATGACTCCGCCGAGTGAAGAGCCATGACCGCCGATGAACTTGGTTGCGGAATGAACCACTACGTCAGCTCCATGCTCGATAGGACGGATGACGAACGGAGTTCCGAAGGTGTTGTCCACGATGAAGACGATTCCGTGACGGTGAGCCACTTCGGCCACTGCATCAAGGTTGGTCACATCTGAATTAGGGTTGCCGAATGTCTCAGCGTAAATCACCTTGGTATTAGGACGAATAGCTTTTTCAAGGGCCTCGAGGTCATTTACATTTACAATAGTATTGGTAATGCCTGAATCCGCGAGGGTATGGGTGATAAGGTTGAATGAACCGCCGTAGAGGTTGTCAGCCGCAACGATGTGGTCACCTGTCCTTACGATATTCTGGAGGGCATAAGTCACTGCTGCTGCGCCGGATGCAACGGCGAGGGCTGCCACACCGCCTTCAAGGGCGGCGATTCTCTTCTCAAACACATCCTGTGTTGAATTGGTAAGGCGGCCGTAGATGTTACCAGCGTCACGAAGTCCGAAACGGTCGGCAGCATGCTGGCTGTTTCTGAACACATAAGATGTAGTCTGGTAGATTGGAACCGCGCGAGAGTCTGTTGCTGGATCTGGGGTCTCCTGTCCTACATGGAGGGCGAGGGTTTCAAGATGTAAATTGTTGCTCATAGAATTATGTTTTTATTTGTTCTTGCTTGTCATTAATTCTATGCAAAGGTATGTATGATGGAATAAACCTCCAAGAAATTTTGGAAATTAAGAAAACTATGCTAAATTTGCATAATTATTAGAAAAACAGGCTGTTTTAGAAGATACAACCTCCGAAGATTTGGAAAAATTTTCCTCGGGTTTTCTAAGGCAGCGCAAAATTAACTCAATTTTTAAGAAAACCAAAAATACTGAAATCGTGAAAAGTATATCAGAAGGAAAACTCGACAACATCGATCTGATGATCCTCAGGAATCTTCAGCAGAATGCCAGACTCACAACAAAAGAGCTCGCTACAATAGTTAATCTCTCAACCACACCAGTGTTTGAGCGTTTGAAAAGACTCGAGCGTGACGGCTTTATAAAGAAATATGTGGCCATCCTCGACGCCGACAAACTCGGACAGGGATTCATCGTGTTCTGCTGCGTCAAGCTCAAACAGATGAACAAGGAGATAGCCACAAATTTTGTAGGAGTAATCAAAGACATCCCGCAGGTTACGGAATGTTATAATGTATCCGGCGAATTCGACTACATGCTCAAGATACACGCTCCTGACATGAAGTACTACAATGAATTCATCCTTAATGTACTCGGAACTATCGACTCTATCGGATCAATCCAGAGCACATTTGTAATGAACGAGATCAAGCAGTCTTACGGCTTTGCTCTCTAATCCTTACGGGATTCAATTAACATTTCTCCGAATTCCTTGATGTCGCGGACGATGAAATCCGGCGGGAAGAATTCTGGTGCCGGATTATTTCTGGCATCGTCTGCGACTTTCAATGCCGTCTCAACGGTCGTTTCACCGGAAAGGACAAGTACACCTACGGCACCGGCATTATGAGCCATGGCCGTATCAGTATAGATTCTGTCTCCGATCATTGCAACCTCATCAGGCTGAAGTCCAAGCTTATGCATGATTCCCTGGAGCATTGTCGGATCCGGTTTACCAAGGACGATATCCGGCTTTCGTCCACTGGCCCACTCAATGCACTTCTGCAGTGAACCGCAATCAACCAGAATAGTCTTCTGATCAGTAGGACAGACCCTGTCGGGATTGGTGGCCACATAAGGGATACCCTGGGAAGCCCACCAGGTTGCACGGCAGAGACGGGAATACTCCAAAGTCGGATCAAACGCAACCACCAGCACATCCGGAACGTCTTCCGGATCATCAGCACAGGCCACGAACCCGGCCTTCTCAAACTGGCTTACCATTGAAGGAGTACCAAGCATAAAAAGCCTTCTGGCGGAAGGAAATTTCTCCTTTATATAATCTATGGCCGCAAGGGAGGTTGTATACATATTGTCTTCAGTTGCAGGAACGCCCATACCGGCAAGTTTGGAAATGTAGTCTGCAACCGATTTCGTCGGGTTGTTGGTAAGGAAAGAATGTCCCACCCCTGCTTTCTCAGTTGATTCGAGGAATTCAACAGTGAAAGGGAACAAATTGCTTCCAAGATATATGGTACCGTCCATATCGAGTGCCATATACTTTATTTTTCTGAGCTTAGCTTTCTGCTGAGGGGTAAGGGTCTTGTTGTAATTTTCTTTCATTTCTATACGTTTACAGGGCAAATGTAGGTAAATTTCGATATATTTGAAGATATTTGAGAAAAAAAGCGTTACCGGTCACTCATTCCTGGATTTACTTATGGACAGAACACTTGAAAAGAAATATAATTATTGGAGTTGGAGAACTATCATATCACTGATGATAACCTACTCGCTCTACTATTTCGTAAGAAAGAATTTCAGCGTTGCAATGCCTGCCATCGAGGCAGAACTCGGCATCACCAAGGCACAGCTCGGTATCTTCCTCACATTGAACGGAGTAATCTACGGCCTCTCCCGATTTGTCAACGGAATCCTGGCCGACCGTTTCAGCAAAAAACTCATCATGATCCTGGGCCTTGGGCTCTCAGCGTTGGTCAACCTCTTCATCTGCTTCAGCCCAAAGCTGAACGGAATAATGAACCTTCTAAACGATGAAGGCAAAGCCACGCTCGGACTGGTTTACCTCATCGGAGGCCTCTGGGTTATAAACGGCTACCTCCAGGGAATGGGCGTTCCTCCCTGCCTCAGCCTTCTGGCAAACTGGATACGTCCTTCGCAGCTAGCAACAAGGCAGTCCGTCTGGAATGCATCCCACTCCCTCGGAGCAGGATTCGTGGCAGTTCTTTGCGGATGGCTCCTAAGCAAATACGGTTATTCAGCCTGGAACCTCTGCTTCGCCATCCCGGCAATCATAGCCATAGCCGGAATTCCGGTAATCATCTTCGGCATCAAGGACAAACCGGCCCAGGTGGGACTCCCGCCTGTGGAGAAGATAGACGAGATGGAAAGAGGCGGACAGCAGGTTGAGGAAGTTGGGGACGAGAAATCCGACGACATCACCACCGCCCAGTACAAGAAAGTTCTCAGCAGGATGGTCTTCAGAAATCCTTACATCTGGATTCTTGCGGGAGCCAACTTCTGTGTATATGTAATAAGGTTCACCATCCTGGACTGGGGTTCATCATTCCTCACCCAGTATAAGGGAATGGACATCTCCCAGGCCGCATCCATAGTGGCCACGTCGGAACTTATAGGCGGAATCCTCGGAATGCTTCTGGCAGGCTGGGCAACTGACCATCTCTTCAAGAACAGAGCCCACTGGACCTGCCTCTTCTGCACCCTTGGCGCCACAATCTCCTTCCTGGTGTTCTGGAAGACACAGAGCCTTGGAGCAAGCGTATTCTTCCTGGTGCTTTCGGCCTTCTTCATCTACGGACCCCAGGCCCTTCTCGGAGCCTGCGCATCCCTTCAGGCCACAAAGCGCGCAGCTGCAACCGCAAACGGAATCCTCGGTATCGTAGGCTACTTAAGTCCTATCGTCTCAGGTGCGGTATTTGGAGTCCTCGCAGACAGGAGTTGGGACCTTGTGTTCCTCGTTTCGGTCATCTTCGGAACAATCGGCTGCGTAATCATCGCAATAATGTGGAGCGCTCCGGCCAACGGATACGCCAAACTTGAAAAAGTCCTCAAAGAGAATACAGAAGCATAAAGCGTGGTAATGGCGGCGGAATTGAAGAATCCGTCGCTGTTTGTTTTTTATTGGACCCATATTTGGGCATGAAGATAAAAGACACGCTATTGTGCGAGCAACCTCGCGAGAAAATGGCTTCGCTGGGAGCAGGAAGCCTGAGCAATGCCGAACTGCTGGCAATCATACTTGGGAACGGAACCAGGGGAATTAATGTTGTGGAAGTCTGCCGGGGCATCCTTTCAAACTCGGGTGGGAGTCTCTCGAGCCTGTCCGCAATGACAGGAGACAGCCTCAGTTCCGTCAAGGGAATAGGAAGGATTAAAGCGCAGAAGATTGCCGCCGCATTTGAACTGGGAAGAAGGTTCTGTGCGGAAATAGGCCCGGCCCCTCTGACAATAAACGGCCCGCGCTCCATCTATGACCTTATGATGCCCCTTCTCAAGGGCCTGGACAAGGAGGAATTCTGGAGCGTATTCCTAAACGCACGCAACAGGGTAATCCAAAAGGAGAAGATGAGCGTAGGAGGGACAAACTCCACCGTGATTGACGTAAAGATTCTTACAAGAAGGGCTCTTGAAACCAAGGCCAGTTCAGTTGTGATGGTCCACAACCATCCTTCCGGAGACCCTTGGCCCAGTCCGGCAGACGCAAAGGAAACCGCCGCGGTCCATAAAGCCCTGAAAACCTTTGAAATAGACCTTCTGGACCACGTGATTGTAGGCCATGGCAGGTATTACAGTTTTGCCGAGGAAAAATCTTTCGCGGAATAATATTTTTGCTAAAACCTAAAGATATGACTACATTTGTTTTTCGAATAACCAATTCGAAAATCTTATGAAAGTCATCAACCTCGGCGAAGGAGACTCAATTCTCAACACCTACATTGCGCAGATGCGCGACAAAACTGTCCAGAAAGACAGCATGCGCTTCAGGACAAATCTTGAACGTGTAGGTCACATCTTTGGATACGAAATCAGCAAGCAGCTCAGCTACAGCAAGAAGGACGTTGTAACTCCTCTCGGCACTGCCGTAATGTCAACCTATGACACAAAAGTTGTTCTCGCAACGATCCTCCGCGCAGGACTCCCTCTCTATAAGGGACTTCTCGACTGCTTCGACAACGCAGAGAACTGCTTCGTGGCAGCTTACAGGAAATATGACAAAGAGGGTGACTTCCATATCAATACGGAATACATCACCTGCCCTGACCTTACAGGCAAGACCCTTATCCTTGCAGACACAATGCTTGCAACCGGTTCTTCAATAGAAGTTGCATTCAACAAGATCCTGGAAGACAGCAAGCCAGAGTACATTCATCTGGTCTGCCCTATCGCAAGCATCTACGCAATCGAATATCTTCAGAAGCATCTTCCTGCAAACACTACACTCTGGACTGCCGCTGTAGATGAAGAGCTGACAAGCCACTCATACATCGTTCCGGGACTGGGCGATGCAGGTGATCTTTGCTTTGGAGAAAAACTTTAGAGTTCCTTGCGAAGTCTCGCTTTAGGGATGCCAAGCTGATCGCGATACTTTGCAATCGTACGGCGTGCCACCTTATATCCGAGAGCGACCATCTTGTCAACAAGCTGGTCGTCGGTAAGAGGTTTTCTCTTATCCTCCTCGTCCACGCTTTTCTGGAGGGCCTTCTTGAGTTCACGTGTTGAGACCTCATCTCCCTCCTGGTTTTCAAGACCTTCTGAAAAGAAATACTTTAACGGATATATTCCGAAATGAGTTTCGATATATTTACTGTTCACGACACGTGAAATGGTAGATATGTCGAAACCTGTTTTTTCAGCAATATCCTTCAGGACCATAGGACGCAGGTGCGACTCGTCTCCATCAAGGAAATAATCGTGCTGATAGTCAAGGATGGCCTGCATCGTGCTTTCAAGGGTGTTGTAACGCTGCTTGAGAGCCTCGACAAACCATTTGGCGGAATCCATCTTCTGCTTGACGAAGGTGGCTGCCTCCCTCAGAGACTTGTCCTTGGTAAGTTTAGCCTGGTCCACTATATCGGCATACTTACGGTTGATTCGCAGTTCCGGAATATTGAAACGCGGCATCGTAAGTTTGAGTTCTCCACCCTCCACAGTAAGCACGAAGTCAGGGACAACCTGCTGGGCCCTGTCGTTGTAGGAATCGTCTATCTGACCGCCGGGAGACGGATTCAATTTAAGGATAGCCTTAATGACAGCCTTCATCTCGGTCTCGCTGAGGCCGGTCCTTGCCATTATCTTATGGAAATGCTTGTTGGAAAACTCCTTGAAGTGATCCCTGATAACCCTGTAGGCGTTCACGACGGCATCAGTCTGCTTCCTGCGCTCCAACTGGAGAAGAAGGCACTCCCTGAGATCCCTGGCACCGACTCCTGCAGGATCGAAATCCTGGATTACGTTTTCAAGCAGGTCGGTCACTTCCTCCTCCGTGGTCTCTATTCCCGCGCGGAAAGCGATGTCATCCACGAGGCTGTCAATACCGCGGCGCAGATAGCCGTCGTCATCCAGACTGCCGATAATGAATGCGGCCACATCGTACTCGTGCCTTGAAAGGCGACGAAAACCAAGCTGCTCCATAAGAGTCTGGGTAAAACTCTCCTTAACTGAAAAAGTATTGTAAACGGGAGTCTCATCCTTGCCGTGATTATTCACGCGAAGGTTGTAAGACGGAATGGGATCGTCCGGGTTCAGTTCATCGAT
Organism: uncultured Bacteroidia bacterium; assembly: GCA_902795785.1. Lineage (GTDB taxonomy): Bacteria > Bacteroidota > Bacteroidia > Bacteroidales > UBA932 > Cryptobacteroides. Next base: position 11,159 of record CADBMK010000064.1, read on the forward strand.
TGAAATATCCTTCGGTTCATCCGGGTCATCCGACTCCTTTTCCTGAGGCGTATCGTCAAGGACAGGGTTTTCCTCAAGTTCAGTCTTCACCCTCTGCTCCAATTCCTGGATTGGAAGCTCTATGAGCTTTATCGTCTGGATCTGGAGAGGTGAAAGTTTCTGAGTCTGCTTGAGTTCAAGTCCCTGCTTGAGCATAATCTAATACACCTTTGGATAATTAATCTTCGTTTCCACAACGAAGGCTGACGGATATTCTCCGATAATAAGGTTGAGGAAACGGGTAACCTCCGACTTGTCACGGAAATCACCAACATAAACCCTGAATTCAGGATTAGCATAGAACCGGTAAACACCGACTTCCGGGAACCTGGATTTGAACCTTTCCACCACTGCCTCGGACTCGGCGCGGGCAGTCTGTCTGCTCTCGGAGAAGATGCTGATCCTGTAGCCCTTGATGGCTCTTGAAGAATTGGATGACCTCCAGTTCATCATGCCGGAGAGGATGCTTCCGCTCTGACGCACATTAACCAGAGAAAAGATGTTCTTTCCGACAAGGGTGGTATCCTTGTCCGGAATGATCCTTACTGAAAGCGTATCCTCGAGTTCATAAACGTCCGGAGGTGTCTGCGCAAAGGCGCAGACGGACAAAGCCAATGATATGATAATGATTGCCGCCTTTTTCATTTGTTAAATCCTCCCATTAGTTTTTCAAGCGGATAGTCCTTATAACTGACGTTTTTCCTTATACCCTTTGCCTTTACGCAGGCATTGATATCAACTGTATACTTCTTTGCATCGAACCTTGAAAGCGCCGACATAAGTCCGAGAAGGCTGGTACCCTTTCCAAGGGACAGTTTCACGGGAGTTTCATACGTCTGGCGGCTCTTCCTCTTTATCTTAAGAGGCCCTCCAGTCGCGGTAAGGAACTCAGACTTGTCGCCGGCAAACTTAATTACGGCCTCTAAACTCTCAATACTGAAGGATGTTGTGGGATTGTCTATTTCCAGGGCAAGGTCAAGATCGGCGGACCTCAGGCCGGAGGGATTAAATCCCTTCACCTCAAAATTGGTAAGTTTTATGTCTTTCGCCCTTTCGAGGGGGTTGCAAGCCTGGACAAAAACAAGGACCAGAACGGATGCAACAATAAATAATAACTTTTTCAACAGTTTTGGAATGTTTCTTGTAGCAAATATAGAGAAAATTCTTCTTATCAGGAAAATCCCTATCTTTGCACGGAGTAACTTAAAAGCAACAGACGTGCCAAATTCAAAGAAACTATATA
>CADBMK010000065.1 GCA_902795785.1 uncultured Bacteroidia bacterium
ATTATGAAAAAAGCGATATTCATCCTAATGAGCATCATATTTCTCGCCGGATGTGAGAAATACGAGACCGATACTTATGGAAAGTATAAGAAGGTATATTTCCACGATGACGAGAATATGATATTCTATGATGAACGCCAAATCGAAGGCGACACGGATATCACTGAAGAAAAAATAGAATCATTATTTGGATTGAATTCCGAAGAGAGTGATTACACAATATGGAGGACGACAGGGTTTTATCGTGGCTTCGAATATTATAAGGACAAGGATGGCTATTATTATAAAGAACGCCAATCAAAATCAGGAGGATATTCATATTATCCTACCGAGTTTTACCAATTTCAAATCAACAAAGATGGTTCCGTTATATGGAATGCTTTAAATACGGAATTCCGTGGGCAATATCCAATTTCTTTCATACATAAATTCGGGAATCTCTATATTGTTTTTCCATACCTTGACAATCTAAGCCTTGAAACCATGAAGGCAAAGATTGTTTCCAATTCAACATTAAGACCCTTGCTGATAACTGACACAAGCATCATTCTAGAAGCGGTACAATCCGCTCCATACTTATGCTACGTAAGAGTCAAACTGATAAAAGAAAGCAACTAAAGTTCCCTGACCTTGGAGGCGAGCTTCTGAGGAAGCATCTCCCTGAAGAAATCCTTCTTGCCGGAAGGTACCCAGATGCGCTTAAGGGACTTGCAGAGACGGAATGCATCCTCACCTATGAATTCGAGAGTCTCGGGGAAAGTGATTTCCTCGAGATTTTTCTATTTTATTAACTTTACTTTATAAAAAATACCTACCTTTATAAACCAAACTTTACAAAAAATATACACAATTATTAAATAAAGTTTATATGAGTATTAGCAAAGATATCATCAAGCAATGCCTGATCAGTAAGCAACGCGAGGTTGACGAAGCGATAATTGTGGACCGTCCCGTAGAATTCGAAGAGAATGGCAACTATGTAATAGTTGGCGTGAGACACGCAGGAAAATCATACTTGTTGTATCAGCGTGTACGTCAACTACAGAAAGCCGGGATGGGATGGGACGAGATATTGTTTATAAACTTTGAGGATGAACGTTTGGCCGAGTTTCAAACAGAAGACTTTAACAGTCTGCTAGAGGCTCATTTGGAACTGTATGGCAAGAAACCAGTGGTGTTTTTGGACGAAGTGCAGAACATTCCGCATTGGGACAAATTCGTACGCAGGTTGGCAGATGCGAAATATAGGGTATATGTAACCGGCAGTAATGCAAAGATGCTAAGCAAAGAAGTGGCAACTACGCTGGGGGGACGATTTATAATATATGACGCATACCCATACTCCTTCAAAGAGTATTTGGCAGCACAGCAGGTGGAACTAAAGGATCATTGGGAGTATGACACGATTCTGAGAAGCGAGGTGAAACGACATCTGAACGAGTACTTTTATTTCGGTGGTCTGCCAGAAATACTGTCGTTTAAGAACAAGCGGACTATGCTTTCGAGCTTGTACCAAAAGATCTACCTGGGTGACATCTGTGCACGAAATAACATAAAAAACGACAGAGCGCTTAACATTCTGATTAAAAAAATTGCGGAGAGCGTGAAGCAACCTTTATCGTATAACAGGCTAAAAAATGTAATCGTTGCAACTGGGACGTCCATCACTGTACCAACTACGATAGCTTATGCAGATTACGCATCTGATAGTTGGCTTATACTGCCTATGGAGAACGAGGTTGGAAAACTGACAGAGAAGGAAATGCAGAAGAAATACTACTTCATCGACAACGGATTGTTGAACCTGTTCTTGATGAAGTCAGAAACTTCGCTTTTGGAGAACATGGTGGCAGTGGAGTTGTGTAGGCGGTTTGGTAAAAAGAATGTGTATTTCCTGAACGCGGAGAAGGAGATAGACTTCATTGTACCTGAAGAGAAGTTGGCTATACAAGTATCCTACAGCATCAAGGATGAGGCTACATACAACAGGGAGATACCGCCACTGGTGAAGTATGCCAAGGCACATGAGGACTGGGAGTGCCTACTGATTACGTATGATGAAGAGGACGCTATAGAAGGAATACGCGTCGTGTCAGTGTGGAAATGGCTGACCAAGTAATTACAGCTCGCGGACCTTGGATGCGAGCTTCTGGGGAAGCATTTCCCTGAAGAAATCCTTCTTGCCGGAAGGTACCCAGATGCGCTTCAAGGACTTACAGAGACGGAATGCATCCTCACCAATGAATTCGAGAGTCTCGGGGAAAGTGATTTCCTCGAGATTTTCGCAATAAAAGAAGGCGTATGGGCCAATAGCAACCAGACCCTTGTTGAGACGCACCTTCTCGAGAGAGAAGCACTCTCCAAAGGCGTAATCCCCTATTACCTTAAGGGAGGCAGGGCAGGCAATGCTTTTAAGGGACCAGCAGTTCTCAAAGGCACTGTCACAGATGGCAACGAGAGACGTAGGAAGCTTGATGCTCTTGATATAGCCGCATTCACGGAAGGCGCCCATGCCGATATGAGTAACGGAATTCGGAAGCTTAATCTTATCAAGCGGAGATACCCTGTATTCCTGAGGGACATCCTCCCCTGCCGGGATATCTTCCTCGCACATATAATCCTGGAAGGCAAAGGCCTCGTCACAGATTATTCTGGTACCCTCACGGACTGTAATTTCAGAAGGGAAAACAAAAGAATCCAGGAGCTTCTGTCCGTCTGCGCTGTAATTGACACAGTTCTCGTCGTCCCAGACGTCGTTTGCCCTGTCCTCAGCAAGAGGAGCGGTATCGACGCTTACCGGAACGATGTCACTAAAACCTGCCATATTAAAGAAAGGAAGTATTATGAAAGCTTCGAGCCAGGGCCGAAGTTCTTGACATATTCGATGTCCTTCTTGAGCATCACCTTAGGGTCCATCAGGGAAACCTTCTGGAAAAGCCTGAAAATATTGAGAGGAGAAAGATAGACCTTATCCTCGTGCTTGCCCTTGCGCCACCACTTGTAGAAAGTGATAGGCTCATCCTCGAACGGAATCTTGGCAAGAATGCCTCCGGGATATCCAGGGAAATCAATGGTGACGTTGAGTCCCATTATTCTCTTATAGTACTCCGGATCCGCTCTCCTGAGCTTACTCATCAGAGGATTCATCACCTCGAACTGATCTACCTGAAGCACTTTCTCCTTTACGATCATCTGATGAATTCTCACAGGATCGAAATTGAGCCATGAACCAACCCTAAGGGTTTTCTCTCCCTCGTCAGTATCGAGAGTCAAAAAATCCATAGAGTAGTACACCCTCTCAGAATCAAGTGGATAAGTAGTCTGTTCGTTTAATTCCTCCATCATTCAATAGTCTAATTGGGTACAAAAATACGAAATATTTCTTTAAATTCGTAGTTCCATGGGCTCAGACTGCGGATTCATATTGGTTAGTGTCATTCTTCCACTCAAACTTGAATGGGAACCTGTGTACAGGTTGCCCGCAGAGATGATACCCGACGCGCACGTCGGAACAAAGGCCCTTGTAACATTCTCAGGCAAGAAATACGTCAGTGTAATATCGTCGCTTAACGCAACTCTGAGTGTAAATATAGATAAAGTTTTATTTATCAACAAGTTGCTTACGGAATTACCCCCTGTAACGCCTTCCGAGATATCCCTGTGGAGGAAAATAGCGGACTACTACCTTTGCACTACAGGTGAAGTATTCAAAACCGCCTACCCAACACTTCGCATAAACGACGAAATGCGTCCCCCTGCAGCCAAGGAAAAGATTCTTGCGCGGATAGAGATGCGTCAGAAGATGCTCGAAAAGGCAAGATTGCAGTCAAAAAAAGATAGACTGACACTTGAGATAGAGGGACTTAAAGCATTGTTGGACAACAAGGAGCCAATAGTCACTTCTGAGATTCAGGATATAACCCTGACTCCCGCTCAGCAGGAATGCCACGACAGCGTGGCAAAGGCTCTGCAAGGTGGAAAGACGGCCCTCATACACGGAGTCACCGGAGCCGGCAAAACGGAGATCTACCTCAAACTGGCCTCCGAAACCCTGGCAAAAGGGCGCAACGTCCTCTACCTCGTGCCGGAAATCGCCCTGAGCAAACAGCTTGAAGACAGGTTGGAGTCAGTATTCGGAAACTTATTACTCTCCTTCAACTCATCATATCCAATCAACAGAAGAAGAGAAGTTTACAAAAGAGTTAGAAGAGAAGGACAGCCTTATATCCTCCTTGGCACAAGGTCAGCCATCTTCCTGCCGCACAGAGACCTTGGACTCATAGTAATCGACGAGGAACACGACCAGAGTTACAAGCAGGACGCCCCTGCCCCTAGATACAACGCAAGGGAGGCGGCCATAATGCTGGCCGGAGAATTCAGCGCCGGGGTCGTTCTCGGATCGGCCACGCCGTCGATGGAATCCATCTACAACTGCCAGGCTGGAAGATTCGTATATACAAGGCTCTCCCAGAAGTATTACGGAGGAGAGGAAGCGCAGACGGAAATCATAGACATCATCGCGGAGCGAAGAAAGCGTGGAATGATAGGCAGCTTCTCCCGAAAACTCATCCGTCACATTGAAGACACCCTCTCCGGCGGAGGACAGGTAATGCTCCTGAGGGCCCGCAGGTCCTATGCGCCGGCCGTACAGTGCAGCGAGTGCGGCAAGATTCCAAAATGTCCGGACTGCAACGTCAACCTGAGCCTCCACAAGACTGCGGACGGAGACGTCCTTGTATGCCACAGTTGCGGACGTACATTCAGGGAAGCCCACGTCTGCCCAGACTGCAAAGGCGAACTCATCCCGCTGGGAGCCGGCACACAGAGAATTGAGGAAGAGGCAAAGAACCTGTTTCCTACTGCAAGGATTGCCAGGCTTGACAGCGATTCAGCCCAGGAGGCAGGCTATGAGGAAAAAGCCATCAAAGACTTCTCGGAGGGCAAGATAGACATCCTGGTAGGAACGCAGATAATCACCAAAGGATTTGACTTTAAGGGGCTCCGACTTGTAGCAGTACTTCAAGCTGACGGAATTCTCGGAAGACAGGATTTCAGGGCTGACGAGAAGGCCTTCCAGCTGCTTGAACAGTTCAAGGGACGCTGCTCCAGACGA